>JBCBEA010000079.1:0-11081 GCA_038529195.1 Cyanobacteria bacterium J06600_6 | reverse complement strand
ATTACTGAAAAATCTTATTATTGTCAATAAGCAGCAAACAATTGATAAAACACTGGTATGGCTCATTATACGGCATCTTCATTAAAAGCCGAACTTAATTCCAGAGGGTGGCGCATGACACCCCAAAGAGAGAAAATTTTGCATGTTTTTCAAAATCTGCCCAAGGGAGATCACCTAAGTGCAGAAGAACTACATAATCTTGTCGAACAGCGGGGAGAATCTATTAGCCTCTCCACCATTTACCGCAGCGTAAAATTAATGGCGCGGATGGGAATTCTACGAGAATTAGAGTTGGCAGAAGGACACAAACACTACGAATTAAATCAGCCCTATCCCCATCACCATCATCACGTTGTTTGTATCCAGTGCAACAACACAATTGAATTTAGAGACGACACTATTCTTAAACATAGTTTAAAGCAGTGTAAAAAAGAAGGGTTTCAGCTAATTGATTGCCAGCTAACCGTTATGACTATCTGTCCAGAAGCAATTCGTAAGGGTTGGCCATCTGCTTTGCCAACTGACTGGTGCTGTACTCGCGCAATCTCCGAACAGGAAGCTAAAAGGAAAAAGTAAGATGGGCAAATAGCTATTGCTAGTCAACATAGCTTATTTTGTCTATGATCTAAATCGCGCTGCTAGTCATAGCTAACGACGAAGCATTATGCTTCTGAATCGACTTTTAGCTCGCTAGCTTTTTGTTTCATCATCTGAAAAATATTGAAGAAACCGTTAGCCCGAGAAGGAGTGAGGCTGACTTTTAAACCTGTATCCTCAATAAAGCTTGGCTCGACTTGAACAATTTCAGCAGGGGTTAGATTGTTTAAACCTTCAATGAGGAACGCTACCAAACCTTTGACTAATTGAGCATCAGAATCACCCTGGTACTTTACCCTGCCATTTTCTAAGTTAGCTGTAATATAAACTTGCGAAACACAGCCTTTTACCTTATTCGCTTCTGTTTTGACTCCTTCGCTAATTGCAGGCAGCTTTTGGGCATACCATAGCAGCTGTTTGTATTTTTGCTTTGGATCGGTTCGACGCTGGAAACGAGCGACTATTTTCGCTAGCTGTGGTGGAAGAGATGTTTCGGTTGATGACATTGGGGAAATAAAGTAGATTTTAAAACTGAGATTACTATTATCTAAAGCGCAATCTTTAAGTTAGTGGTCAAGCATTGCTTTTTTATGCAGGCGCGTCAAGTCGGGAAACCCGCCCAATGCGGACGCGAAGCTAATCCTTTAGGGCTGCATCGCTATATTACATTCACTTAATACTTTAGCAAAACCAATCCTTTTCCTCCGGATTTTGCTGAATCTGTCCCTCATTCAGATAAACTTTATTTTGAGAGGCACAGCCATTCACGAGGTTTTTAAAGAAGTGAAAAGAGTATTAGGTATCATTCTAGGAGGCGGTGCAGGTACTCGTTTGTATCCCCTCACAAAGTTAAGGGCAAAACCAGCGGTTCCCTTGGCTAGTAAATATCGTCTAATTGACATTCCTGTTAGCAACTGTATAAATTCTGAAATTCTCAAAATTTATGTGTTAACTCAGTTTAATTCTGCTTCTCTCAATCGACACCTAAATCGCAGCTATAACTTTTCTGGGTTTAGAGAAGGTTTTGTAGAAGTACTGTCAGCACAGCAGACTAAAGATAACTCTGGTTGGTTTCAAGGAACAGCAGATGCGGTTCGTCAATATATTGATTCAATCAAAGCTTGGGATGTTGATGAAGTGATTATCCTTTCGGGAGATCACCTTTATCGCATGGACTATAGCAAATTTATTCACCACCATCGAGCCACAAACGCCGATATTACTCTGTCAGTTGTCCCTATTGATGACAAGAGAGCTTCTAGTTTTGGTCTGATGAAAATCAATGACCAGGGTCGGATTATCGATTTTGCGGAGAAGCCGAAGGGAGATGATCTGAAGCAAATGCAGGTAGATACTACTGTTTTAGGTCTAACTGCCGAGCAAGCAAAGCAAAGTCCATACATCGCTTCTATGGGCATTTACGTGTTTAAAAAAGATGTTTTAATCGATTTATTAGAAAAGAATGTCGATCAGACTGATTTCGGCAACGAGATTATTCCTGGTGCTGCAAAAGACCATAATCTTCAGGCTTATTTATTCAAAGGTTACTGGGAAGATATTGGGACAATCGAGTCTTTTTATGAAGCAAATTTAGCTCTGACAAAGCAGCCTCGACCTGACTTTAGCTTTTATGATGAAAAAGCACCAATTTATACCCGATCGCGCTATTTACCTCCCACAAAATTATTGGACTGCCAAGTAAGCGAATCGATGATTGGCGAGGGATGTATCCTTAAAAACTGCCACATCAATCATTCTGTAATTGGTGTCAGAACTAGAATTGAAGCTAACTGTACCATTGAGGATAGTTTGCTAATGGGGGCAGACTTTTATGAACCTTTTGCAGAAAGACAGTCTGGTATGCAAAAAGGAGGCATTCCTGTCGGCATTGGTGAAGGAACAACAATTCGTCATGCGATCGTTGACAAAAACGCTCGTATTGGTCGCAATGTGCAAATTTTAAACAAAGACCGGGTTGAGGAGTCTCAAAGAGAAGACGAGGGCTTCTATATTCGTAGCGGCATTGTCGTTATTTTGAAGAATGCCACAATCGTAGATAACACGGTGATCTAAAATCTATTTATATATCCGCCAGCATAATAAAAGCAGATCGGGTAAATAATATTAGTCGATCAAAATTAAAATAACAGTTGGGCGTGGCTGAATCTGCTACGCCCTTTACTTTGACTATTCTTGGGAACGGGAATTTAATTATTCTCTTGTTAGCAAGCCAATAATGAACAAAAGTTTACGATTAACTATATTAAAGAAAAAATTTACGGTTAAACTTTCAGGTAAGAAAATCAAGCAGATTACTCTAGTAATTTAGTTCGTATTGTTAATGTTATACAAATTTGCAAACTTTTTTAGGAAATAATTTTCAATGTCTTCTGATGAATTTAAAGATTATTATGCTGTTTTAGGAATTTCTAAAATAGCTCCTGCAAGTGAAATTAAAAAGAAGTTTCGTCAACTTGCCTTGAAGTATCATCCCGATCGCAACCAGGGAAACAAGGCTGCGGAGACGAAATTCAAAGAAATCAGCGAAGCCTACGACGTACTGTCGGATGAAGAGAAACGGGCAAAGTACGATCGCTTTGGTCAATATTGGTCACAAACAGACATCGACAATACGACCTCTAAAGGTAAAAGCGCTACCAAGACTAGCTCTAAAGTAGACTTTAACAGTACCGATTTTAGCCAGTATGGCAATTTTGATGAGTTTATTAACGAACTTCTCGGTCGATTTTCTACTCCCGATAGCAGTCGCACAGCATATAATTCTGAGAATCAAACTTCTGCTTCTGAAAGTAGCTCCCATAGCTCTAAATCATCGGTACCAATAGATACTGAGAACAGTATTACCCTGACCTATGCTGAAGCTTTTAACGGTACGAGCAAACAGCTTAATTTAGATTCTGAAACGGTTGAGGTTCGTATTCCTGCGGGAGTCAAAACTGGTTCTCGCATACGTTTAGGAGGCAAGGGTAAATCCAGTACTTATGGTGCGCCAAGAGGAGACTTGTATCTCAATGTCACCTTAAGTCCCCACTCTTTCTTTGGCTTTGAAGGAGATAATTTAGTTTGTGAAGTCCCCATCGCTCCTGACGAAGCAGTCTTAGGTTCATTAATTAATATTCCCACTCCTGATGGTCTAGTGAGAATGAAAATTCCTGCAGGCATCAATTCTGGTCAGGTACTGCGTTTGCGGAATAAAGGTTGGTCCTCGACAACAGGAAATCGTAGTGATCAGCTAGTCAGAATTGTGGTAGAAATCCCAGAAGAACTTAGTGTTCAAGAAAAAGCCTGTTACGAAAAAATTCGCGATTTGCGGGAGAGAAACCCCCACCAATATTTAGAAGGAATTAGCCTGTAAGATGTAGGCATCTACTTAAAATTTAGCCAATTAGACTGTTTGAGGGCGATCGCTCTCGGTTTTATGAGCAGACAGTCGAGATTAACTAACTATCGGCTGGGGAGATTCGATATAGTAGATGTTTAAAGGTAGTTTCCCCGGTACATAGGAGATTTAAGTTTTGACCCTGACAAGCGATAGCCCCATTGATTCCACCATAGCTAAACCAGCCCGATATTTGGGCAATGAACTGGGTGCAGTACACAAGCCTTGGACGGATGCTTCGGTGCGCTGGGTATTGACCTATCCTGAAGTTTACGAGGTGGGAGCTTCAAATCTGGGTCATATTATTCTCTACAACATTATTAATGCTCAACCGCAACAGCTATGCGATCGCACCTATCTTCCTGCCCCCGATCTGTCAACCAAGCTGCGGGAAACCAATACGCCGTTATTTGCTTTAGAGTCCAAGCGATCGCTACAGGACTTTGATATTTTGGGTTTTAGTCTTAGTTATGAACTAGGCGCGACAAATATTTTAGAGATGCTAAGTTTGGGACAGATTCCCCTAACTTGGAAAGAGCGAGACGAGGGAGACTATCCCCTGATTTTTGCAGGAGGACAAACTGCCACCTCCAATCCCGAACCCTATGCAGATTTCTTTGACTTTATTGCTCTAGGTGATGGGGAAGAGCTGCTGCCAGAAATTGGTCTGATTATTCAAGAAGGTAAAGCAGCCCAGCTCAGTAAAGAGGAGTTATTGCTGGATTTGGCGCAAGTGCCTGGGGTATACGTGCCAAGGTTCTATGAGATGCACGAAGATGGTTCTGTGCACCGTCTTACCCCTGAAGTTCCTCAGCGTATTTTACGTCGAGTAGCTACGCCGATTCCCGCCTATTCTGTTGGTTTAGTACCGTTTATCGAAACTGTACATGATCGCCTGACGGTAGAAATAAGAAGAGGCTGTACCCGTGGCTGTCGTTTTTGCCAGCCAGGGATGTTAACCCGTCCGGCTACGGATGTTGAGCCAGAAAAAGTAGTGGATGCGATCGAGAAAGGCATGCGCACTACGGGATATAACGAGTTCTCTTTACTTTCCCTCAGCTGTTCTGATTATTTAGCCCTCCCCGCAGTGGGAATGGAAATCAAAAACCGTTTACAGTCAGAAAATATCTCTTTATCTCTTCCTAGTCAGAGAGTTGATCGCTTTGATGACAATATTGCCGATATTATCGGGGGAATACGTAAATCTGGACTAACCTTCGCTCCCGAAGCGGGGACACAGAGGATGCGAGATGTAATTAACAAAGGATTAACCAATGAAGAACTGCTCAGAGGGATTCAGACCGCAGTTGCCCGTGGCTGGAATAAAGTTAAGCTCTACTTCATGATCGGTCTGCCAGGGGAGTCTGACGTTGACGTGGTGGGTATAGTCGAAACGGTTAAGTGGCTGCGTCGCGAGTGTAGCCAAATTAGCAATAAACGACTTAACTTTAATATTACAATCTCTAACTTTACTCCCAAGCCTCATACACCTTTTCAGTGGCACTCTGTTTCTACTAGTGAATTTCGGCGCAAGCAGGAATTGCTCAAGGAGGAATTCCGTCGAGTCAAGGGTATCAAGGTTAACTATACCGATGTGCGAATTTCAGCCATGGAAGACTTTGTTGGTAGAGGCGACCGCCGTTTAGCCCCTGTAGTCAAACGCGCTTGGGAATTGGGTGCGGGAATGGATTCCTGGTGGGAAAACTTAGATAAAGCTTATGGCGCTTGGGAGAAGGCGATTGAGGAGGCGGATCTAACCTGGAAGTATCGTCAGGTGGAAAAAGGTGAGTGGAATATCTTTCAAGAGGATACTTCTACTTCTATTGCCGATGCCACACAAGCACCCTTACCTTGGGATCATATCAATACAGGTATCGATAAACAGTGGCTAAGAGACGACTTACAAAAAGCCTTAGAGGCTTCTACCGTGCCCGACTGTGCTTTTGAAGGCTGTTCTCACTGTGGCGTCTGCGGGACAGACTTTGGACACAATATTGTGGTTAAACCTCCGACTATTCCCAAGTTTGAAGGACACTTTAAGCCGAATCAGGACAAAGAGCAGAAAATCCGCATGTGGTTTGGCAAAATTGAGGAAATGAGTCTAATTAGCCACCTAGATTTAGTTCGCCTGTTTGATCGCTCGATCCGTCGTGCAGCCTTACCGATTTCTTTTACGGGTGGATATCACCCAGGTCCAAAAATCTCGATCGCCAACGCTCTATCTTTAGGGATTACCAGCAATGGTGAGATAGTTGATTTTGAACTAACCGAGGACATGGATATCGAAGAGTTTCGGACTCGTTTAGCAGCCCAACTACCCGAACATATTCCGATCTACAAAGTCGAAGAAGTAGACGTCAAAGCCATGAATGCTAGCCGTATTATGGATCGGGCTGAGTACTTGATTACTGTCCAGGTAGAAGAGCGCCCTGACTGGCAAAAGTGGATTGAGCAGATCAACACCAGTGAATTGATTATATGGGAGAAGTTTACCAAGTCGGGTAAAAGACAGGAAATTAATTTATGCGATCGCCTTTTCTCTCTGGCGTTGGAATCGATAACCGATAATCAAGCCCTAGTTCGCTTTATTGGTAGCTGTCGGAATGATGGAACCAATCTATCCCCTGATAATTTAGTTTATATGCTCGAACAGGTTAGTCAGCGTGAAGTACAGTTACTTAATGTTCATCGTCAGCAGCTAATTTTAAGCAGTTAGAAGTAGACAGATAGGTCAACTTATTTAATCCTACCTACGGGAGATTGGGATTGAGAACTAGCTGTAGCTGTTCCACAATTGGGTCTATATTTCCCAGTTGAGCTTGAGCAAAACGTCTGGCTAAGACTGGCGCATAAACTAGGGTGCTGGTAAAGCCAGAAAACAAGTACAGTCCCGTTAAATTCGGGATTTTGCCGACCAAAGCAATACCTTGACGATTGAATGCCACCATACAGGTGTGGCAAGTACCAGGAATATCTTCTAGCAGTGGTAAAACGCTACCCACCCGATCTCGTATTGACTGTTCAGCAGCAGCCAAGTCTAATTCAGAGCAGTTGCCTAGGGCGCTTATTTGTCCCATGCAGATACTACCGTCGAGAAATTGAACCGCACCTGGATCTAAAATTGCTTGTTCAGTCTCCATCTCTGAAGCTGTATCACTAGCCTGAGCTTCTAATCTAAACCGCTGCTGTACCGCTGGCATGACTACCGTCGCCAGTTCTAAATCAACTGGAGGAGTTGTAATCAGTTGAGCGCAGGTAAATTGATTCTCGACCGCAATTCCTGATTCTTCTAACAGCGATCGCGACCATCCCCCCGCGCAAACGACAACATTTGCTCCCGAGTAGCGATTAGCTTCCGTCGCCACCCCCGTTACCCGATCGCCCAAGAACTCTAATGTAACTGCCTGCTCGTAGATAATTTCACCGCCATGACGAATCATCGCCTGGATATAGGCATCGGTAGTTTTTTGCGCCTGTATATGACCATGAGATAGTTTCAGCACGCCAGAAATCGCATTGGGGTTGAGTAAGGGTTCTAAAATACAGGCATCGTTAACACTCAGCAATTCAGGAACAATATCAAAGCGATCGTAATTCTGGGCAATAGTCTCTGGATCGTCTTGGCGATCAATGGTCAAAATTAAATCTAACTCGCGAAACTCCGTATCAGCATCAAGTTCAGCGCTCAGATGACGATGTAGCTCAATTCCCTGTCTACCTAAAGTTTGAGTCAATTCATCCGTACCCGACCAATAGGCTAAACCGCCATAGCTGTAGAGGGTTGCGTTGTCTGGCTGAGGATCTTTTTCTAGCAGCAGAACCTTGAAATTTTGGCTTAATTCATAAGCAAGACTAGCACCAGTTATTCCTGCACCAATTACTATCCAGTCGTATGTCGTCATGTTATGTGTTGTGTTTGTGCTGCGCAAAACAATCTAGTTTGCTTTAGAGCAGAGGCTATTGTTTTAAAATTACTGTTGTAATTCTGCTTTTGCCTGTTGCCAGAGAGATTCTAATGCCGCTAAATCATAGGTGGTCAAGGGCTGATCGGCGAACTTTTCCATTATTTCCAAACGTTGAATAAAACGGCGATTGGTTCCCTGTAACCCCGTAAAGGGGTCTAAATCGTACCAGCGAGCCAAATTAATAATCGTAAAAAGTAGGTCTCCTAACTCTGATTCTTGATGGGCTTTGTCTTCTGTTGTCAAAGCTTCTTTGAATTCTCCCAATTCTTCCTCAAACTTCAACCATACACCCTCAACATTTTGCCATTCAAAACCCGCTGCTGCTGCCTTGGTCGATATTTTCATTCCCGCCATCAAAGCTGGTAGACTACGAGCATAACGATCAAGTTTACGACTCAAAAGTGCTGCCTGTTCTGGAGTCTCACCTTTTTCGGCTGACTTAATTTGCTCCCAGTTTTGATTCACTTCTTCGGCGTTTTTAACTCGCACATCGGCAAATACATGGGGATGACGGCGGATTAACTTGTTGGTAATGCCGCTTGCTACATCTTCGAGGGTAAAATCCTGGTTTTCAGTAGCAATTTGCGCCTGTAAAACTACCTGTAAAAGCAGGTCCCCCAATTCTTCAGCGATCGCCTGCTGGTCTCCTCCCTGAAGCGCATCAACTACTTCGTAAGCTTCTTCAATTACGTAAGGAATTAGAGTCTGAGGAGTTTGCGCCAGATCCCAAGGGCACCCACCTTCAGGGGCGCGTAGCTGAGCCACGACTTCCATCAAGTGCTGTAAAGCCTGTAATACTGACTGATTGGTATTTGAAGCGGAATTCATGGTCTACTTTTATTTTGGTTTTTACGACGACGTTTCATTAGGAAAATAATTTGGGCATCAAAGAAATCACTGGTTCTCCCCATCTTCCTATCTCCCTATCTTCCTCTCAAACCTAACTATCACGTTCTGACGTAACGCCATCACTTGCTTCTCGCCTGTTTAATCATGGCAACCAGAGTATGATGGGCATCTTCGGCATCCTTGAGGGGATGGTCAAATTCGACCCGCACCGGGATGGTCTTCCCTGCAATTTGAGCCGAGATATTCATCCCTTGGGGATCGATAGAGTCCATAGTGGCAGATTCAGTTTGGGGCGCATTGCCGTATACCTGGGCATAAAGAGCGATCGCCGAACCGTGATCGTCATTCATGTGTTTACAGATGCGATCGCTAATTGCAGAAGTGATAGGTTCAGACATAGTTGACTTAAATGAACTTTATATAGACTTAAAATACGGGCGTTACTGAATCAGGGTATGATTTTAAGTTCCTCACGATTGAGTGAATTAATCAAAAAGCTAATAGCTACGAGCAGATTAGTTTCTTGTTTCACACTTCAAATCAGCAACGCTAAGATACACATTGTCTATATATCACCATAAACCTAATCCCTAAAGCAATTCAATGTTTCTAACTTTACGAATTGTTTGTGGCAATACTCCCACCAACAAAGCAAAAGCCTCATCAGGAAGACTAGCCACTGTTTCACTATCAAACCAATGCTCAAACTGATTGAGAATTACCTGCGCTCTTTCCGTTGGCAGCGGATTATCAATAATCTGTTTGGTTAATTTGACCCACTGTCTTCGCATCTTATAGGCCTGCTTGCGTTTCTGTGAACTGCTGGGGGTAATCAAAGAGAGTTTGCCAACTGTCAACAGACGAGAAACATCAAGGTCAAACTGTCCACCGATAATTGCTCCTGGTCCAGCAAATTCAGCATGATAGGTTTTGTAAAGGATTAGTCCATTCTTGCGACGAGGATTGACGACTAATAATTTACCCTGTTGAAGCTCTAGCTGCAGCTGACGACAAGTATCATCTCCATCAGTATCTATGTTTAACTCGTAAATAGTCCGTGAGGCAATTGGCTGAGATTCTGATACATTCTGTGTATCGATATCAACGTTCTCAGAATCAACCTCATGCTGATGGTGTTGGTTTAGTTTATTCACAAGATAGATAACTACGCTTTGCAGAAATAAAACGTTAATGGGCGATTGTACAGCCTAGCTTCATAATTTTAAGCTATGGATTAAAATTTTGAAGCTCAAGAAATTACCTTTTTTAACAGTAAGCGAGGCGAGTAATCAAACCACAAATTTCCCCAGTTAGGCTCGATCTGAGAAATTTGATAACCGTTTTTACAGTATAGTTGCTTGGCTGATTCGTTGCGCTCTAAAACGTGTAGACGAATTTCTGAATACCCCCAGTCCAAAGCCAACTGTTCGCAGGCTGCAAGAAGCTGACTACCAACACCCAAACGACGATAGTCTTCAGTTACGGCGAGATTAGAAATATAGGGGTGCTGAGGATGATTAGACCACAGAGAGGAACGCAAAGCGACCTCAATTGTGCCGATTATGACTGAATCTTGATTTTGAATGTTTAGAGAAGGAGCTTTTACTACCAAGCAGCGATAGTTAGGAGAAGCAGAACGCAAGCGATAACGTAAATCTTCGTTAATCGTAAATCGCAGGAAAGGATAGAGCCAGTGGGCAAACTCAGGAAAGTTATAAAAACTTTGAGCCAAAATATTGCTAATTTCCTTAGTATCCTCGATTTTGGCAGTCTGAACTGTTAATTTCAAATCGCGATTAACATCATGACCGAGAGATTTTAAAATCATGGGCTAAAGAGTAGAATCAATTTTGCTAATTATTGTAGTTGTCGATCGCAATTAGTGGTTTTTTGCGATTTGTTTGGGAACTATAACACCATGCTCCTGAAAATAAACAATTGTATACTCGAAATTTTCGGCATCAGTAATGTCTAATTTTAGATAAACTCTCTTGTTTACCAACGGTGTTTACTCCTCAATAACATTGAACCAATGCTTCATCAATCTGAATATAGCCAGTTAATGGAGAATTTATCATGGTCAAAGGTAGGTCAATCTATTGTGAATGGAGTTGGTCAGCTACTCGATTTAGATATTGCCATACTGCATCTACACAAACTAGCTTATGGCGCAGGACAACACTTCTTCTATCAGAAACTTAACGCACAAAGACATAAAATAGATTTTGATTTACTCAAATTAACAGTTAAATCGAATGCGGAAATTGCCC
>JBCBEA010000078.1:0-11111 GCA_038529195.1 Cyanobacteria bacterium J06600_6 | reverse complement strand
CTAAAAGTAAGTATCTAGGCATAATTAGTGGTACATTCAGGAAAATAGGAGGCTGAAAATAATCTACTAATTACTATCTACTTCTGACTCTAAAATTATTTTTTTACGACTACTTATATGAACTGGTTTATTCAAAAAGCAGCCTGTCGCTGGGCAATTGGTTTTCTGGCGATCGTCTTGATCCAAAGCTATGGTCAAAATCGTCGTTTACTAGCAGCAGATACTAGTAAGAATATTCCGGTTGCGGTTGCCGATCCTCAAGACGAGCGGATATATCAGCAAATTATCGATTATGCCCAGCAGTATAATTTAGAACGCTCATCAATGGGCGACATCGTGCAGGCGGTTGCCGAACAATTACTCGGTGCAGAATATCAGGCTGGTTTATTGGATCAAACTACTCACGAAACTTTAGTCGTTTCTTTGCAACAGTTTGACTGTCTATTATTTATAGAAACAGTTTTAGCGATCGCCAATAATATTGCGCTACAAGATCGAAGCTATCAAGCCTTGAGAAATAAAATTGAGGAACAGCGGTATTGGCAGGGAAAAATAAACGGTTACTGTAGCCGTCTACATTATTTTTCTGATTGGATTGAAGATAATCAAAAGCGAGGCAACATCACTAATATTACTCAACGATTGGGCGGAGTAAATATTACTAAGCAGCTTAACTTTATGACCAATCACCGCGATAGTTATGCCAATCTGGCTAAGAGCGATCGCAATTTTAAGTGTATCTCTAGAGTTGAAGACAGCCTTTCTACAACCTTTAACTACATCCCCACTCAAAAAATTAGCCAAACTTACTCCCAGCTACAGCCAGGAGATATTGTCGGCGTAGCTACTAAGATAGAGGGCTTAGACTTTACTCATACAGGCTTTGTTTATCAACAGCCCAACGGCAAGATGGGCTTAATTCATGCCTCGCCTGCGGGTCAGGTAGTAATTGCCCCAGATTTACAGAATTATATTCAAAATGTGCCACAGGCGATCGGGATTGTGGTTAGTAGAGCCAACCAACCTTAACTTCGGGTTTTATTTGAATTGAAGTTAACTAAAAAATACTTAATTTAAGCGAAATTTAATTGACTAGCTGAAATCTGTTTTTATACTAGACGTGGAAATCTATTCGGAAGTAGAAAACTATGTCTTGGTTAAGAAAAGCTTTTGGTATCTTGGCTAGTTCGCTCATCGTGATCGTTATTGTTGGCTTAATTCTACCCAGTCAAGTTCATGTAGAACGCAAAATTACCATTGATTCTCGACCGCAAAAAATCTATCCTTTAATTGCTAATTTTAAACAGTGGCATAAATGGTCGCCTTGGGCAAAAATCGATTCTAATGCTAATTTTGAGATTGTCGGTCGTGGATTAAAGCAAAAAATGTTTTGGTCTAGCGACGACCCCCGTGTTGGCAAGGGATCTCAGGAGTTTATTACCGCCAAAAAACCACGTCATATTCAAACTCATCTAGATTTTGGCAAACAAGGAATGGCTGATGCTAGCTTTGATTTAATTGCAGAAAATGAGGCAACAGAGGTTATCTGGTCTTTAGATACAGATATGCGTCAAGGAATTCCTATCTATATGAAACCGTTTGCTGCTTATCTAGGGTTTTTTATGGACTCTATGGTTGGTAAAGACTACGAACAGGGATTAAACAATTTGCAGAAATTAGTCCAAAATTAATTAGTCTCTTAACGTCGGTTCGGGAGCATAAAATTTATACCTGAGGTTAGCTATCAGCGATCCAAATTTCTTCTCACTACAGAGAAATGCTTTTAGCTACCTTCTGACCTCTGCTACATCACTACGTTTTTCAGATGAGCAGAACCCAATTTATAAATCTGGCATAAAAAGCCCATAGCTCATAACTTAGAGCTAGAAGCTATTAGGTTTTATATAAAGTCTACTCAATTTAAAACGGCTGCAATCAAACCAGAGATTCACTTAGCTCAGATTGCGCTTCTGATTGAGGTGAATCGGACAAAGCGTCGATTACTTCTAGCATTTCTCGTTCAAAGCTAACTTGGGCGCGATTGGTTTTAGCACCGAAGTAAAACCGATCATCTTGCTCCAAAGCCCAAACCTGCGAATGAGAAAAATAGCTCATCACCACACCAATCATCAGCAACGCAAAACCCGTGTAAACAATTGGTACACCAGGATCGGCTTTAATCTGTAGACCAGTACTGCCAATAATATCTAGCAGCTTAATGTTAATACCGTCGATATCAACGCTCTGACCAATGCGAATCGCACTGGTTAAATCTCCCTGCTGATTATAAATTAGGGCTGTTCCCTGTAAATCCTTAATCAACATCGAAACTCCTGTACTCATGTCGGGTTTAGTCGGAATCCAGGTACCCCAGATGTTGCCTGCGCCAAGAGTATCAAGTTTCGCTACAGGTAAGCGAAAAATCGGGCTGTTGTTTAACTGCACTTGGGCAGCAGCAATACTCCAGTTAGTTTGATAAAAAGTAACGCCGTCATAACGTAGGGGCTTATTGACGTGGATCGTTTCTCGCTTTAATTCCGATCCGTCATCACTGACCACCGAAAGATCAGAATAAAACTGATCCACATCCCCATTTTCTGTATAGTCAATCCAAAAACGATTTACCTTAACTGACCAATCTGTTGGCAGCTGATTTTTACCAAAAGGACCTAGCTCAATAATATTTTGAATCTGGAACGTGTCGCCACTGGCGATCGACTCTTGGGCGAAAAAGCCAGTAAAAATGCCCCACATTCCCCCCGCCAAAACGATTAACATGCCGATGTGGACAACAATAGGTCCAATTCGCCCGACTATGCCTTTACGAGCATAGAGAGCGTCATCTTGCTGCCAAACCTGATATTTTTGCTGTTTGAGTAAGGGAATTAGGGACTTAATCGCACCCTGTTCTAATTCTGCACTTAGAGCTAGTTTTTCATACTGCTTAGGCTTCTGATAATATTTCCACTTACGAGCAGCTTTTAAGGCGGGCAGCTGTCGAGTAAAGGTGCAGGCGGTCAGACTCGCTCCAAACAGAACTAGGAGAGATAAATACCACCAGGTACTGTAAACATGGTTTAGTCCCCAGGCGAGAATGACTTTCCAGGTTAAAAAGCCATATAGTGCAGGCGACTCAGGATAGTTTTGCTGATAAAAACTCAGGTTTTCTGCCTGTTCGATTACCGTCCCGGAAATACTGACCACAGCGATCGCCAGTAGCAAAATGATCGCCAGTTTGAGATTAGCAATGATGCCAACAAAGCGACGAAAGATAAATTTGGGTTTTAAAGATGAATTCATTAATAAATACTAGATCTTTGACAAATATAATTGCCAATTTAATCATCGCATGAAGTTAAATGTAATGAGGATTAATCGATCGCGAATATCAAAATATGGCTAGACTATTACCCCCATAGTTACGCTACCTTAAAATATCGGCAAAATGCCGAATTCTTGATATGCAAGCGATTGTCTTTCAAGATAAACTTAGCCAAAGGATATTAAGGCTGCACGTATTGCCATAAACCAAACTGCGATCACCGCAAATTGATAAAGATAAAATCGTAAGATGACCAGATTAAATGTGCAGTGAACAATGCTGTGTAAGGTACGAAAAAATACAAAAATCCAGGCAGTGTATATATGTACGATGTCTACCTGCTGAGTCACAAAAAGATATATGACTAGCGCGTAAAATAATACGGGAATCTCAAAGAGATTTTTTAAATTATCCGAAGGGTTAGATACGCTAGGAGGCGAAATTTTAGCTAGAGTTCCTGGTACAGCCAATTGTTGCGTGTCGATTTGGTTGCCAAGCAAAAAGCTTATCCGACGAATGTACATATAGACCCAGACTAAGAATGTTAAAAGTAACATTGCGAAGAAGGGACGGAAAATATCTTGATTCATTATTGCTGCAAAATAATCTGCAAAAATAGACTTCTTTTAATGTAGAATTTCGCCCTGTTCCCCTAGCTGGGGATAGGGTTTTCCCTGACGACGATACATCGCTGCAATATCGGGGTAGCCCCATTCAAAAACAGTCTGCTGATAGGTTTGGTCGTCTAAACGCACACGATCATAAAAACCCTGCTTTAGTCGCTGTCGTTGAGCTTCAAATAGCACTACAGCATTGGCTACCGACACATTTAAAGACTGCACCATGCCCTGCATGGGAATGATAATATGTCCGTCTACTAATTCAGCTGCTTCATCTGTTACGCCCCACCTTTCTGTACCTAAGAGAATTGCCGTCGGTTGAGTATAGTCAACCTCTCGATAGTCAACCGCAGTCTCGCTTAAGTGAGCAGCATAGATCTTGTAGTTACGCTTCTGAAGATGCTCAATCGCCGTTTTTATATCAGGGTGAGAATGTAGTTTGACCCATTTCTCACTACCTTGAGCAACTTGGGAATAGGTCGGCGTGTCGCTATGACGATTGACAGCATTGACAGCAAAGATTCCCACCGCATCACAGGTACGAATAATCGCCGAAAGATTATGAGGCTTATGAACATCCTCCATCAACACCGTTAGATCTGGCTGTCTCTGGTCAAGAACCTGCTTGATTCGTGCGTATCTTCTAGGAATCATTGATTAGATCAAAATAACTGATAATAATGAGGCTTTACTCGGCACTAGGTAGTCGTGCAAAATTGAATGGGGTAGAGGTAAAAGGGTAAAGAAAAACAGAATACACAATTTATTCTGCATAGATATTTACTTTGGCGATCGCCCCAATTTTACGTTTTAAATTAGAAGCATCCAGTCTATACAGCAAAATCTGGTCACATCAAAGATTTAATCACCATCGCTGCATTAACACCGAGAAAAACAGCCCAGATAATCAATTCTGTTTTGCTAATTTTACTAAACATAGTTAATTCAATTTATTTGACTCAAACTTCAAAATTTATAAAGTTCTACACTGCGCTTGATTGTATAGCAGGCGATCGCATAATACTAAAGCGACCATTGCTTCTACCATCGGTACGGCTCTGGGTAGGACGCAGGGATCATGTCTGCCTTTAGCAGCCAATACTGTTTCCACCCCACCTTTAGTGACAGTTTTTTGCTCTTTCCCAATTGTCGCAGTTGGTTTAAAGGCGACGCGAATAACAATATTTTCGCCATTGGAAATACCCCCCTGTATTCCACCAGAGCGGTTAGAAACGGTACGAGTCTCGCCGTTGTCATCAATATAAAACTCGTCGTTATGTTCGCTACCCGTCATGGTTGTACCTGCGAAGCCAGAACCGATCTCAAAGCCCTTTGTAGCGGGAAGAGACATTACACCTTTGGCTAAATCTGCTTCTAATTTATCAAATACAGGATCGCCCAAACCTTTGGGAACATTACGCGCAACGCATTCTACTACTCCTCCCAAAGAATCCTGATCTCTTCTCGCCTGTTCAATGCGATCAATCATCACCTCTGCATATTCTGAATTAGGGCAGCGAACAATATTACTTTCTACCTGTTCGAGGGTAACGGTACTCGAATCCACCTCTGCCTCTAGGTCTTTAATTCGCTTGACGTAGCCAACAATTTCTATACCCGCAACCTGCTGCAGAATCTTTTTGGCGATCGCACCTGCTGCCACCCGACCAATAGTTTCCCGCGCTGAAGAACGTCCACCACCCTTGTAGTTACGAAAACCATACTTGGCATCATAAGTCGCATCGGCATGAGAAGGACGGTATTTTTGAGCCATCTCGTTATAATCTTGCGATCGCGCATCTTTATTGCGGACGAGGATAGAAATTGGCGTACCCGTAGTTTTTCCCTGAAAAACCCCAGACATAATTTCGCAGGTATCACTTTCTTTTCTGGGCGTTGTGATCTTACTTTGTCCTGGTCTTCGACGGTCTAGGTCTACCTGAATTTCCTCTTCGGTAATCTCTAACTGCGGGGGACAACCATCAATGACTACCCCAACACCTCCACCGTGAGATTCACCATAAGTTGTGATGCGAAATATCTGCCCGAACGTGTTCCCCATGTTGCCTATTGCGTCTTAGTAAAGCGACTCATATTGTATCGCAACTTTTGAACCGTTTTTAATCTGAAATGTGAAGCTAATTTTCTAAATAGTTTTCTTGTCTCGTGTTCAACTTAATCATTTAACAACGCTTTAATTCCCTTTAAAGAGTTCTCATTACTATTCGATAATTCAATCTCTATAAATTGCCGAATAGCAACTTCATGGGCAACGATATACTCAAAAAATTGCCGATCTGCTTCACTCGCCCGATTTTCAAGCCGACGAAAAACTTCTAAATAGTATTCAGTTTTCCTGATTATTTGGTCTAAAACAATGTTTGAAGAAAAAAATGAATAAATAACGCCGATAACTGAGCTTTTAAGCGCTAGCCAGCCTAAGTTGGGTCGTTCAAGATTATTAACCTGAAAATATTCGATAATTCGGATTTTTGTTTGAGTTTCTAGCTGCCACAAGGCTTTTCTCTTGCTTCTGTGTCTAGAAAATATCGCAGCGTAGTATGCCGAACGAAAAAATGCTTCTCCCTGTACTTCAGATTTTAAGGTCGTTATCAAATCTGCCATTGGTTTTTCCATACTTGTTTTAGGGAGTAGCCTAAGTTATCTGGGTTCAAATTAATTTATTTCCAGATAGTTTAAAAGCCAGCTAGCAGCTGTGGCGCGACGAGTTTGCCGAGGTCCAAACTCTCCTAGTTTATAGCCTTTGAAACCTAGCTTTTCTTTGAGTAGCTGCTTATTTTCTTTCGGAATAGAGCGAGTTAGCTTAACCGTAGGTGGACGATTCTCGATAAAGTCAGGTGGCTCAGGATATTTGGCTGCCCAATCATCAACCACCTGACTCGTATCCCACGCTTGCTGTGCCTCACTGTAGCGATAGCCGAGATAGTGCCAAACTAGCTGATTGACAGTACTATCATCTATCTCTTCTCTGATAATTGCCCAAATGGTATCGGTATTTAGAGGTGGTAAATCAGACATATTTTAGTCGTACAGGATTGAGTTTACTGTTTTTAAATAAAAAGTAAGAGGTAATAATTCCATTCCTCTAGCGACCAACCGTTCCCGATGCTAAAGCTGGGAATCTAACTATGTAAAAAGGCGGTTGAGAACTATCTACACCGTTATTTAAAGGAGGCGAATTTTGTAATTGGCTAACGGTGACATAGATATAGTTGTCGGCACTAAATGCCATGCCGTCTGTCCAGCTTAGTAGCTTATCGTCTTGATAGAGGATCTGATATTCTCCTGTTTCATTTACTACACCGATCGCATTATCGGCAATCGCTGTAATATAGACATTCCCTGAGCCGTCAACGGTAATACCATCACAGACGGGCTTATCTCCATAACGTTCAACGCGATTTGATAATTCTTCAGGAGTCAAAGACGAATCTAGCAAGTTTTCGGTGGCAATGCGATATAAAGAAGTTCCGCTCATCGGTGCATAGTACACCCATTCATTATTTGGATCGACGGTGATCGGGTTGACGCCAATTTTGGCAGGCTTGTCGCCTAGATTGATTATTCTTTCGTAGACAATTAGAGGAATATCTTCGGGACGAGTGGAAATATCCCCCTCTAATACTCGACGAGAGAAGCCTGTGGTGAGATCGACGACGATTAAGGCTGAGTCATCACCGCTAGCGGTATCGGTAATATAAATTGCATTATGATCCAAATCCACAGCCAAATCGTTGAGAAAGGGGCTGGCAGGAATAATTGGCTTAGGTAAATAAATTATTTGATACAGTTCGTCATTTTCACTATCCCAGCCGACAATCTTTCCAGGTTGTCCCTCGCCATCACTGCGATCCAGCATCCAAACAATACCGTTTTCATCTGCTCTCAGCCCTAAAACTGTATTGAGACCGATTCCCTGACTATTGGGTTCACTACTCCAGGTTTCGTTAGGAAAGGCAATAACATTACCATCATCTAATACTTCGACAACTCTTAAGGGCGCACCATAAAACTGATGCTGACTCATAATCAATCTGCCTTCAGGAGTAACAGCAATGTTGCCTGGAGGGTGTTCTGCAGGAAACTCGGCAACTATTTCTAGTTCATCTATTGCTTCATTTTGTGCCACTGCTGGATTATTTGCAGTCAAAGAAAAGTAAACTATAGCCGTAGCTACAGCTACTATGCAGGTTAAATATTTATGTAAACGACTTGAATAATTTTTCAAATAAATCTGATTTTTATCGGGCTTCTTCCCTCTGCCTGCGTGCGGACATTCATGTGTCCTCTGCGCCCTCTGCCCTGACGCGGAGCGAAGCGGAGCTAATCCTTTAGGGCTGCCCTCTGCCCTCTGCCGTCGTTTATAGTTTTGCATATAGCGATCGCAATATATTCTTAATCGATTATTATTGGTTGATTTCCAGGTTCTTCTGACAGGCTGCTAACAAATCTTGATGTAGCTTAGGGGTTCTGGCAACAATTGCCCCAGTGTAGCTATTGTTTTGGCAAGTATGCAGAGGCGGTAAAGACTTACCATCAAATCCCGTGACTACACAGCCGTTTTCTGCTGCCATAAATGCTAGAGCTGCACTATCAATGAACTTGCCTCTTTTAGTAATCCAACCAATCAAATCACCAGAAAATATCCCGTTATAGTTAGGAAATTTAATCTCAGAAGAATAGCAGTTTTCAATATCAATTACCTGATACTTATCCTGTAATGCTGGTTTTAGATGTCCCATTCCCCAGCCTAAGAGAATAGTTGGTGTTGCAGCATCAATTTTTAAGGGCGTACATTCGTCTATATCTTGCGCCAGACTTCCTTGATATAGTCCCCTATTTTTCAGAGCATAGTAGTAACGATTTTGGGCGGGAGAAATGGCGATCGCGCCCTCATAATTTTCGTGGTTAAGAATACCAAGAATGATCTGATAATTATCAAAACCGTCGAGGTAATATTTTGTTCCGTCAATCGGATCTAAGGTAATTAAATATTTATCTGAGCTTAGTTCTGTTGTTGTAAAGTATTTGGTATTGCGAGACTGTTTGTATTCCTCACCAAAGAAAGCCAGGTAGGGATATGTTCCCAGTAGGGCAACCTCCACCATTGTTTGAATCGAAAGGTCCGCATCGGTCAAAGCAGCCGACAATATATTATCTCCTGCATTTTTGGCTGGCAAAGACGTGATTCGGGTTTGAATATGCCTTGCGTAACCCGCAGCAACTCTTAAATGAGGCAGCAGCGTTTGTAATATTTCGCGCGCAGAAGGCTGAGAAGACATATAAAAGTTTGCTTAGACATTGTTGGTAGAATTGTATAATTTTAAGCCAAAATAATTAAAATCAAATTAAGTGCGATCGCTTTTTTACTTGGCAGAGTCATGTTAATACTGATGTCTTTTAAAAAATCTCTGGGAATACTTCAATTACACGATTAATCATCAATCTGTAATTTAATGGACGAATCATCGTTTGTATATTCTCTCTTTTTGGGATGTTTAACTGTTCATACTCTGTGGGAGTTACATCAACACAGGAGCAGTTTTGGGGATGCCAAAGTAATCAAAGAGGATCGAAATTTAGCTTTCAAAGTAGCAGCATTTATCTTAATTCCAATCGGAGTACTGTTACATGAAGTTGGTCATAGTCTTGCTACTTGGCAAGTAGGGGGAAAAGTAGCGGTTTTTCGCTGGTATCTTTTTTCAGGCTATATAATTCCTGTAGGAGATTTTAACCCAGTACAAGACTGGTGGATTTCTTTTGCGGGTAATCTGGTATCTATTCTGCTGGCAATCTTAGCAATTCCTCTAATCTTTAAAGTTCGTCGGCGAATTGTTGCTGAAGTTTTATATCGGTTTGTCGCCATAGAGTCTATTTATTCTCTAGTTTATTATCCTCTCTGGTCTGCTTACTATCGCGATGGAGACTGGATGGTAATTTATGGTCGTCTGGTTCAACCCTATGCTTCGCTGCTGCTAGTTGCACATCTCGCATTACTGTGGAAGTTGTGGCAACTATATAAGAGTGAAAAAATGTTGCAGTGGCGCTTGGCTCGCAATTCCGTCTCTCTGGCTAGCTACCAAAAATTGAAGCAAGAACAGCTTCAGCGACCAAATGATTTACAGCCACAGGTAGATCTGGCTTATTTTTTACTTGAATATGATGAAGTCGAACAGGCAAAAAAAATATTTACCGCAATTGCTAAAGATAATTCTGATTCCATGGCGATCGCAGTTTTAGATTTATGTATTGATTATTACCGTCCATCATACGATTCACTTAGATATACCAAGATTATTCAATCTGCTAAAAAATTACTGCTTCAGGATACAGATAGTGAAAATAAAGTAATGCTGTACCGATTATTAGCTTCTACTTCCTATCAAATAGGAAAACTAGCTGAGGCTCTAGAATATGCCAATTCAGGTTTAGCGATCGCTCCAGATAACTCCATGCTTTTATATCATCGTGCCAAGATTTATGCTCGAACGCAAAAATACGAGCAGACAGTTATCGATCTAGAATCTGTCTTAACAACAGTAGTCAATGAAGATTTACGTCAGGATATATTGCATTTAAGAAAGCAGTGCCTGAATCGTATTGCCTGATGCTCTTTAATCTTTGATCATTGATCGCTCATTGTTCATTGTCCATTGATAAAAGGTACGTCTTAATTTACCTCTGGCGATCGCTGACAGCATCTTAAGATAGGTCAGCGGATTAGTATATCTTTTGAATAAGCCAGTCACATCACTACTAGCAACATCAGATTGATACCACGCTTGCCACACTTCTAGCTCTTCAGTTAAAAATAGCTCTCGGCATTTACGACGCTGAACTTTGCCACTAGAGGTTTTGGGCATTCTTCCAGGAGATAATAAGACAATGCCGTAGATATCAATAAAGTGCTGCTGAAATACCTGCCAGCGTATCGCTTCAACTACCTGCTCCATAACTAGCGATTTGCGATGGGTGCGTTCGATTTCTTGAGCGATTACTAAACGCGGTTTCCCCTCAACTTCAACCGAGAAAGCCGCGCTACAGTTGGGCTTTAAACCAGGGTGACACTGTTCTACCGTTTGCTCTATGTGCTGGGGATAGTGGTTAAGTCCCCAAAATACTAATACGTCATGCAAACGACCCGTAAT
>JBCBEA010000077.1:0-11117 GCA_038529195.1 Cyanobacteria bacterium J06600_6 | reverse complement strand
CGCTACAGATTATCGCCACTCGATGCCGTATCTGCCACTTGTTTCAATCCTCGATCGCCCCGAAAGACGATCGCTACTACTTCACTGCCCGTAGATATAAAGCAATTAATATAGTTTCAATCCTCGATCGCCCCGAAAGACGATCGCTACGACTAATTATTCCTAATGGTTCTTCGGCTACACCTGTTTCAATCCTCGATCGCCCCGAAAGACGATCGCTACGCTGGCAGAAAAGTTAGGCAACCAGTACGGCGATCAGTTTCAATCCTCGATCGCCCCGAAAGACGATCGCTACCGAAAGAAGTAGTTCATTAGTGCAGGATCTAGGAACGTTTCAATCCTCGATCGCCCCGAAAGACGATCGCTACAGATTATCGCCACTCGATGCCGTATCTGCCACTAGTTTCAATCCTCGATCGCCCCGAAAGACGATCGCTACGCGGTCTGTTTAGCTAATAGGTCTGGATCAGTTGTCAGGTTTCAATCCTCGATCGCCCCGAAAGACGATCGCTACTACGCTAGTAAAACCAACGAATATCTTTAACCCTGTTTCAATCCTCGATCGCCCCGAAAGACGATCGCTACATACTTGGATATGTCCATAATCAATCGCATAATCATGGTTTCAATCCTCGATCGCCCCGAAAGACGATCGCTACTTTATGCCGATCCTGATGGCGTAGGCGGGATCTACGTTTCAATCCTCGATCGCCCCGAAAGACGATCGCTACCCCTGGACGGCGATGGATATCTCAAGCTCGTCTGTATCGTTTCAATCCTCGATCGCCCCGAAAGACGATCGCTACTTAAGAGGTTTTTCGATGGAGCATTTAACCAAAAAGTTTCAATCCTCGATCGCCCCGAAAGACGATCGCTACCTCTACATCGGAGAAAGAGCGCCAGCGGATTTATGTTTCAATCCTCGATCGCCCCGAAAGACGATCGCTACGGTCGTGGTGGTCGATCAAGTTTAGCAGTAGTAGATGTTTCAATCCTCGATCGCCCCGAAAGACGATCGCTACAGCGAACATTCTAACCCCTTTGCTCATAAAGCTTCCAGAGGAAGATAACGCGAACATTAAAATAAACACCCAACATAAACTGTTTAAAAAAGCACATCAAAACAATCAAACTTATATCAGACGAGTGATCGCGAACCTTGCGGGAAAAATACCATAGCTATAGGTTCGTGGAGAAATCAAATGATCAAAGGATCGTCAAAATCAGTATAATCATCAATGCCAAAAGATTCGACATATTTTTCTCTAGGCGATCTCAGACGATAGAAACGAATGCTGTCAGTTTTCGGATTAATAATCTTGATTAAACGAGCTTGGAATGTTTCATATTGCATTTCGTTAACCCGACATTCAAACACCGAATATTGCACTCTCTGCCCATAATCTTTGCAGGCTTCTGCTACTTTTCGCAGTCTGCGTCTGCCCTCTTTTGTTTCTGTATTGACATCATAAGTAACTAAAATATCCACCAATATTATCCCCGCACAATAAATGCTTGATAGCTAGGAACATCTCCCCGTAAATATCTGGCAAGAAGTCGAGCTTGGATATGCGGAACTAAACCAAAAGGGACTTTAGAATCAAGAATCGTGTGTTTGACCTCTTCTTGTTTGCGCTTTTGATATGTTGTCAATAAGGTTTTCCTGCCAGTATCTGAAAGATAGATAACCCCACCAGGACGTTCGGTAAAATCATCAGGTTTGATTTGTTTTTGATTGATTAAAGTCAGAACTAGCCTATCTGCCAAGGGCGATCGTAATTCTTCCATTAAATCCAGGGCTAAAGAAGGTTTTCCTGGGCGTGTGGCATGAATAAAACCCAATTGAGGGTCTAAACCTACTCCTTCACATGCAGAAACACAATCATTGACCAAAAGAGTATAGACAAAAGATAGTAGGGCATTAATCGGATCGCGGGGTGGTTTTTTAGTCCGTTCAGTAAAGGCAAAGACAGCGCGATTTTGGCGGATCATTTGGGTAAAGCTAGCAAAATAAGTTTTAGCCCCATAACCTTCTATTCCTCTCAGTTGAGCCAAGTCCGTAGCTAATTCGGCTTTTTTAATCCCTTCTTGATGAATTTGTGCCGTATGATTTAGAGTGTCGCGATCACTAGTAGTTTTAGCTTCTCGACTAGTCCTTTTAACTATCATGCGGGCATTTTGTAATTTAGCAGCAGTGATATATCGAGCGATAGATAAACAAGTTTCAGGACAATTTACTGCCTGATGTTGGGCTTGACGTAAAAGAACATTTCCAGAAGTCGAAGAAGCGATACGGGCTTTAAATCTGCCATACTCGCTTAACCAAACCAAGTTGCGTCCATCTTCAGCACATTTGTGAATCAGAAAAGGACTCAATAAAACATTTCCGAAGGCAAAGATCCCTCCTAGATGATGCAAGGGAATCTGTAGCTTAAGTTCTTTTTCTATTTCTACTTTCAAAGTTTCTCGTTCCAGTCGTAAATATGCCCCTTGAGTTTGAATATAAAGAGTGTTTAGTATTTGTTTCATAGTTCATTTACCTTAAAAGGATTATTTTTCGCAGCAGATTTAGTAAAATCTCTGACTGTATCAGGCATACAGGCTTGTCTTAAAGAACAGTCATCACAGCGTTTATCCTGGACTGGAGATGGTAATTTAGTTTGGTTTAAAAGAGATCGCGTCTCTTCGATGGTTTTGGCTGTAAGCGATCGCAATTGAGCAGTAAATTCTATTACCTGGCGACGACGAGATTTATGATAAAAAATTGCTCCTTTTTCCACGGGGTGATCGAGCATTTCCTCTAAACACAAAGCCTGGGCGCAAAGTTGAATACTATCGGCGGTACGGGATTTCTTTCCCCCAGATTTATATTCCACTGGGTAAGGAGTATGACGGCAATCAAACTCCACCACATCAGCTATGCCTCTGATACCGTATTTATTAGAAGTTAGGTAAAGCGACCGTTCTACCCTGATTCCCGCTTCAATGATTTCATCGTCGGGTTGATGTACCTTTTCGTGTACCCGCAAACCTCGAAGGGTATAGATATTTTCTGCCCAAGCCTGTTCGATGTGAATTAGGGCGCACTGTCTGGGACAAAAAACAAAGTGCTGCAAAGCACTCAGCATCACAAAGTCATCAGCATCATAATTCATATTTTTTGACTAGTAATAGATGTTTGGAATGATGAAAATCTGCTAGAAATCACCGTTCACACTAAAGACGAAAAGCAATATCCAATAATTGATAAAATCAAGACTAAATTCTGGTCAACTAAAAATCAGAATAATTTCTGTAAGACTTTCTAGGAAAAAAGAAGTAAGCCTCTACAAAAATAAATAAGCGAAATATTTCACCATACAAATTACACTCAGAAATCTCCTAAATTAGGAAAGCAAATGAATTCGACCAAAAATTTGGGCAAAGAGAAGAGGATATCACCCCTTACCTGCTGCTCAAGCCACAAGGACCAAAAAACAACAAACAACCAAAAAGAGTTAATGTTGATTTCCCTCTTTGGATAGTAGAGGCTTTAGACAAGAAAGCCCAACGTTTGAGAGTAACGAGACAATCTGTGACCAAATTTTGGATTTCTGAGCTTCTGTCATCTCAGGGATGAAGCATTTTCATCCCCAACTTTAGTAAAAACTAATTAAAACGATTAAATTAGTTTGGTTAAGTACACTTTTTCGTGGAGATTTTCCTCATCTACGCTCACTTGATAATCAGAAAATTTTCGTGGAGTTACAACCTCTGGTTTAAGTTCTACTTTTATCCTCTCAAACAGCTTATGAGCTGGCGCGTTGCCTAGCTTGGACTCATGGGAAAATACATATAATCCCTGGGGTGCCATCATGCCACGACTAGCAGAGCGATCAAGTTCCCACATCTGAACTAAAGCCTGCCAAAATAATTCCAGATCACCTTCAGTGACTCCTGTTTTAGCTGCAAAAGCGGGAGAATAAAAACCATGAGATTGATATAGACCATAGGGAATGAGCGTTTTACGTCCAATAGTTTGTAGCTTTTCTCGATCTTTAGCATCGGTAACGGCAACTCTAGTGACAGCTAGATCCTGTGGCTGAACGGGATGAAAAGAACGTCCGAAGGTAAGCTGCATTGCTCCCCTGACTTGTCCTGCATTTAGCCCTGTACTGAGAACAGCCCCAAACATCCTAATATCGTAAAAATTATCGCACATCCATTTTTGGGCTTTTTGGGCATTAGCTTTATTTTTATCGGGTTTACCTGCTTTTTTAACTAAAGCCTTAACAAACTTACTCAGTTTGCTATTTTGTTTAAATAGTTCGGCTACTTCTTCCAGGGTATAAAATTCTTTAATTTCATCATCAGAAAGTTCGCCACTGTATTCTAAGGTTGCATCTACTTCGCCTGAATCTTCATCATTATCGGTAAAGGTAAAGGCAGCAGGAAGATAGACTTGCAATTCTCTAACTCCTGCTAATATTTTTTCATCTTCAATTACTGTACTCGCCGATTTCCCCACAGGAATACCTTCTGCAATATAAGCCTCGCGAATTTTGTCATTGAGTACGCTATGATGTTCGACAAATATTTTCAAACGGTTTTTTTCCGCTTCTGGTGCTTCGTATTCAGTATAAGTACTTACGTAATTGCGAATTTTGCGTTTTAAACAAACATCAGTAACTAATCCTTGAGATGTTTCAGCGTCAGTACGAGGCATATTGCCACCGTCAGGATCGCCATTTGGATTACCATCTATTACATCAAATAATAATAAAAAGTCGTGGCGATAGTTAGGGTTTAAGTGATGAGTCATGGTTGATAAATTCCTTGATATGAATCTATGGCGAATAAATTTTCTGTAGAAACTTTCCAAATAATCTTTACTTGGACTATTTTTTGGGACTGTTGGCTTTAGCAGCAGCGCGATCGCTGGCTCGTTGATGGTAATAACCCAGGGCAAACAAACCCTGTTGTTGTAAATTGAGGGTTTTGGGGAATGTTGGCAAATTGAAAGTAACTTCTTCTATTTTTTGTTCTAAAGCCATACAAGCACCTCTATTTTTATGACGCAAAGTTGCTAGATTATTTCTCGCACCCCGCATTAGAGGGGAAAAAGCATTAGCAGGAGTACTAGAGGCTGCACCATAATAACGATCGGTTAAAGAAGCATTTACCGAACCAATAGCCTTTCTTTGAATCGCCTCCAGCACGGCTAATAAACGTCCGCAATAATAAGCAGAGCGATCGCCCTCTTCTAGATTAGGATTGAGATTTAATTGTTCCATATCTGTCATCATGGTTTGGGTTGATAAATCACTGGAGAAGATTAATTTAGTCAGCATGGCACGGGGATAGGTAACATTTCTCTCTACCCGATTGCGCCGTACTAATTTATTAAGTAAGTCATAGGACAAGCGATCGCCTTTTAAAGCATTACGCATCAATGCAGTTGGTACCCTAGGCTGCATCTCCTTAGCTGCATCACGATAGATACTTGCTGCCAAAACATAAACAGGCAAGGGACGATATTTTGCCCCAAAAGCATCAACAATTTGCTGTCTTTGAAACCAAGCCTTGAGATTAGCCTCCACATTGGGAACAGTAGTTTCTAGCCAATCCCTGACTACTGTACGGGCATTGTTAGCAGTCAAAGATAAACCATAAAATTGATTCGTTTTAAGACTAGAAGCTTGCTTGGCAGTTAAAGGCGATTTTAGAAGATTGCCTACTGCGTCAGGATCTGGTTTATCTAAACAAGAAAGAGGATTAAAACTAGTTTTTTCTCTTGTCCAAAACACATAAACTGTCGAACCTAGATAAATACGAGATTTCCCTTGCTCGTTAGCGATTAGAGAATTTAAAGCATTAGCAAATTTCTCGGCTGCATCTTTAGAGATCGGAGAAGTTAAAGAGTTCTTCAGCCCATAAGATTCAAAAGCTTTTGAGTTAGCCGAGACTAAAGCAGTACCATAAGCTTGTCCGCCAATAATCCCCTTGATTTTAAAAGGTAATCGTTGTTCAACTTCAGTTACATTACCTGTAATCAGACAAGTCATTGCTGGGTTCTTTTTGCTGGAATTATCTTCAGTTCCCCCAGAAGTATATTTTGCCCAAAACTTTTCAATTTTATTCCAGTTTTCTCCAGCATTAGCAGGGATTTTGCCAGCAACGCGAAAAGTTAATACATCGCTAGGATCGAAACCTTCTGGTAGTTCTTGCTTTGCTTGTTTTATTTCCGAAGAACCAAGAAATTGTGCGATCGCTTGTAATTCTGGTTCACCCGTTTCTTTCGCACACTCTTGAATTAAAGCTTTAAACTGTTCGTGGCATTCCTGAACTCGTTTAGGTTTGGACTTTTCTCTACCCACACCAAGAACGTATTCGGCAGTATCTGCTAGTAACTTAGGTTTTACCCCTGAAGAACGTCCGATGTGAGGCGTTATAACTGCTTTGCCTCTTTTAGCTTCTTTTGACTTGAGACGAATAAAACCTTCAAATTTACCATTTGTAGTTATGTCGATATACCAAGCGATTTTGTTTTCACCATACATCGTTGGCGGTAAACTCATCCGCTCTTCGGCGTATTCTTTGAGTTTGGTTAAAATCATTCTGGTATCCTCAATACACCATCTTTTAAACTCGCCCGAAAAAATTGGGGTTTAGCTTTTCCTTGGGTAACTTTTGCCCCTAACTCGTCATGAGAGAAATATTGAATAGTTCCAGCTTTATCCACTGGACTAAATTCCATATCTAGTAACATCAAACCCAGTTCGTCATTTAAGTTAGCGACTTCTTCTTTGCCTTCTGGTTCACCAAAGAAAGCGCTAAATTCCCTCATCCCTAAATAGGGTTGATGGTAACACCTACCTTGTTTTACCCGACGACGAAACTGATCCCGGTATTTTGCAGGATGAGCATTAGCATGAGGTTTGAGTTTGATATCCGCTTCGATGATATATGCCACATCTTTTAAACCTAAAGTGTGTCTTTGAGCGCGATCATCATCAGCATAATAATGATATTCGGGATTTTTTGCAGAGCGATCACTTTGTAAGTTATTAATCTCGTTGCGAAAGATCGAAAAGTGTTTGATAGGGTTGAGTACCTTTATCTGTAAGATTTTCCAGACAAACTCGGGTTTCCAAAAAATTGCTTCTAATACTCCTCTAGCTGCACTAGGAGTTATCACTTCATAGCTAACTCTCTCTGCACCAAATTCGGGACGAGTAAAACAAGCAAAATCTCCCCAAACTTTTACCTTTAAAGGTGTGTTCGTGATCATCGACAATTATAAATATTCCTACAAATATATTGTTCCCGCTCTGTATTATTTAATCCACATCGTAATTACAGCTAGCTTCTCCTGAGTCAGAATAAGGATTTGCAAGACTTTCAAGTTTGATTATTCTATGATCGAGATCGTCTATAGTAAAATAGATTTAATATTCTAGTTTTTTAACACTCTCTTTTAAGTACTCAGTTTCTATTTACTCTTACGTGAGCCCCGCCATATCTAGTGCCTACCACGAGAATTCCAGAAGAGCCATAAATAATTAAATTATTGTTTTATAGTGCAAAACCTAGCAATATAAATCTGCTGGATCGTATAAAATCGGTTCTCCGCCGATAGCAATACCTTTAACCTGGTTGTATGTTCCCTGCCAAAGCCAAATCCCTTCAGCAATTGGTTCTCTCAAAGCTTCTGTTTGCTTAAATTCGTGATCGCGAAGATTGACTAAATAAGGTTGTAAAGTGCGTAGATCTTGTGATCGCAATCCGCGTTTTCTGATTTTTTGAATGACTTCTGAAGCTCGATCATCATAGTCAATCACAACTGGGGTAGTGTCATCAGGAATTAATTTGAAGTTTTTGGCTACTTCTAGATAGTCAAAACTCTGGCGATATTTCTGAATTTTATGTTTATCTGTATTCAAATCTTGATATAGACAACTAAAGTATTCAGTAAAGATATTAGGATCGTGTAAGTCTATATTTTCGCGTCTGAGCAGTTTAGTAGTTTCATTGACAGCAGTTTCATATTCTCCTGGAGGAATTTTGCCCTCTTGAGGACTAAAGAGAACTATCTCACCTTTATCTAACTTCCCTTCACGGTTACATCTTCCTGCTGCCTGTACGATGCGATCTAATGGCGCAATCGCTCGATAGACTAAAGGAAAATCTAAATCTACTCCTGCTTCTACCACTTGAGTTGAGACTAAAATACATGGTTGGTTATTTTTAAGACGCTCTTTTACTTGCGTTAAAACTTCTCGGCGATGTTGACCGCAAAGTAATGTAGAAAGATGAAATAAATGTTCTTTATTTGTTCCATTCCCAATTAAATCTAAAGCATTTAAAGCATCTTTGCGTGTGTTGAGAATAATCAATGCTTGAGAAATTTTACGATTTAGAAGATCTTCAGCCAAATTTTGCCAACTCCAAGCTGATTCAGGAAGATTATAATTAACTCTACTGAGTTCAGAAAAGTGCTTTTGAGCCAATTCCTGGGGAACAATATCTCGAATACTTCCATTTGGAAAACCTTCGAGATAAGCATTATTCAGATCGAAAGCAGGCTGAGTTGCAGTACAAAGAACAACACTAACATTATAGCGATCGCATAAATCATTTAAGACATTAAGAATTGGTTCTAAAAGAGATACAGGGAGTGTTTGAACTTCATCGAGGATAATGACACTATTGACAACATTATGGAGTTTGCGACATTTACTTGGGCGACGAGCAAATAAACTTTCTAATAGCTGAACTGTAGTGGTAACAATTAAAGGTGTATCCCAATTTTGAGTAGCTAATCTAGCAATAGCTTGGCGTAATCTCGCATCTTCCTCGTTTTCTTTATCTGGTTGTATGGCACTGTGATGTTCTAATACAGCATCTGCTCCTAAAACATTCCGATATACCTTAACTGTCTGTTCAATAATGCTGGTGTAGGGTACAGCTACTATTACCCTTTCTAAATTATTTTCTACTGCATGAGCCAGAGCAAAAGCTAATCCACTAAGAGTTTTGCCCCCTCCTGTGGGTACTGCCAAGCGAAATATACCTGGTTTTAGTTTTGCTGCATCAAGACACGAATCATAAACTTGTGATCGCACTTGATTGACTTGAGTGTCTTCAGCATCAGCTATTAATTTTTTTTGAGAACTTTCTAGGGTTTGCCACAAGTAGCCTATTTGAAGGTCTTCCCTTTCCTTATTTGTATTTCTAATCTCAGCTTGTTCAGGATTAAAATGAGTTTCCGTATCGAGATAATCCGCGTCAACTAAACAAGAGAATAATATTCTTAGAAGTAATTCAAAGCTGTATTCATCAGTTGCTAAATTACTTAGCTGTCGTTCTATTATTGAATCTCTAATTTCTAAAGATAAAGATTCTGAACTTGCGTTATTCAGTATTTGCCGATGTATGTTTAAGTCTATTTCTTCCAGGCGATCTTTTAAATCTTCTTTTTTAGGTAAACCACTATGATGTCCATAGATAAGTGGTGCAAGAGGTGGGAATTTCTCGGACGCTAATTTTGCTCCGTATTTTGCATGAGGAATTTTTTGACTAGGTGGATTTTCTTCTAATTCTGTCGCACGATAGCATTGCTTTAAATACTCTTGGAACTCAGGATTGTACTTACCTAAATCATGCCAAAGCCCAGCATAGTAGCCTAATTTGCTCGCATTAAATTTACCACTAAATTCTCTGGCTAGCATTGCTACTTTAGACAAATGAGATTTGAGAGGATGCCACTCAGTATTACTTTTAGAAGGAGTATGAGCAGAAAAATCCATTAAATTATTTTCAATGTAAAATTATGCCAATAGTATAAACTATTTAAATTTGGATAAATCTCCGAAATACGTTAGTGTTGCAGCAATCTGAAACGCTAATATAGTAGTATTGAGCTGCTGTTTTTATCCCAACATTGATGAACTCTGAAAACCATTTAAATGGCGACACTTCCAATCGAATTTCATTCAGTGGTGCTTGAAACTCTAATCCTCAAAAAAGAATAAGCAATAGCAGTGTAAAACCCACTCATAGCAGTTATTGAATAGTGGGCTGTTGTTTCCATTGCGCGGGAACGGGAGGATATCTTCAGGAAAGAAAAACCCAAGCGCAATAGAAATCCGCTTTGCCAACAACCTTTAAATATAAATATCATCATTCATCGCTATAAAAAACTAGCTTACAAAGCATAAAACCCAGGTCAATATTGACTTAGGTTTGTTGTTGCTAATAAAAAGTAGAAATAGTTATTTTAGTGGTTGTGTTGCAAAAAGTTGAGATAAAAGAAGGAAAATAAAGGTAATCCGTAAATTAATCTGATTCTCTCTCAAATTTACACAGTTATCCCAAATAAAGAATGAATAAACTTATTTTGAGCTGAAATATTACCTCGGTTCACATTCTTGATTTGACCCTTGCGAATCATGTTCATGGATGCGTAGCCTGAAATGGTTCGACTGGCACTCTGAAATTCACGAAAATGCTGACTGGCAATGACCCGCCGTTTGATATATCGATGATCCTGCTCAATGATGTTGTTCAAGTATTTAACAGCTCGATGTTTCACAGAATCAGTCAGAATGCCAGATTCCTTTAAATCCTTGATAGCCTTGGGATAAGCCTTGTCTTTGTCGGTGTTAATGACCCTGATCTTTCTGGTGTCTGAGTGTCCAAAGGCTTTGAGGAAGAAAGTTGTCGCTGCGGTCGCATCCCGATTCTCTGTCAGCAGGAAATCAATAGTATTGCCGTTACTGTCGATAGCCCGATACAAATACTTCCATTCACCTTTGACTTTGATATAAGTCTCATCCACTCGCCACGAATCATTGGTTGACTTCAGATGTTTACGGCAGCGTTGGTTCATTTCTGGAGAATAAGCGATTACCCAACGGTAAATGGTGCTGTGATCAACTCTTAGTCCTCGCTCCTGCATCATCTCCTCTAAATCACGGTAGCTCAACGGATACCGTAGATACCATCTCACACACAACAGGATAAAATCTGATTGAAAGTGTCGCCATTTGAAAGGGGAAGTTGAATTCATTCAATAGTCACAATATATAGTAATCAAATACTACTACATACCAGTTTCAGGATTTTGCAACACTTCC
>JBCBEA010000076.1:0-11193 GCA_038529195.1 Cyanobacteria bacterium J06600_6 | reverse complement strand
CAATTGCTGCAGTTACTTCTTGACAAGACGAACCGACAATTCCTGTCACTGTTTCCTTAACCCGTCCATCAGGATAAATGATGAATTCTAATGTTTCCATGTACCTGCTTATTGGCGATCGCCAAATGCGAAAATTTTATTTTGCTAGCCGATTTGTTGCTATTTTTTGTTATACCGCGCTCTTTATTGAGATTTTTAAATTTGGCTTTAATTCTCTAAAAATCTTATTAAAGATTAATAATAACTGAATTAGCTGCTGCTACCTATCTTAAGTTTTCCGTAAACTAAGTGTGGAGTCAAGGGGTATAGCCTGGAATAAAAAGTTTTGTTAACTATAAAGCCGGATTTTTTTAAGTACAAAATAACAATACTTTAGGAAAATAAACCTTGTTTCTCGAATAAATACTGTATTCGAGCCTTGACAGCTGCTTCTGGTTCGCTAGCAATTAATTTAGTTAACTGAGTAACGACTTTAGTTCGCAAATCCGAGTTAGTTAACTTTAAGTGCGCGGACAGTGCTTCTAAGCCGGCAATAGCAGCATAACGAACAACCCATTCGCCATCTTCTGTCGCGAGGAGGAGAGTCTGCAGTACAGCTTGCTGTGCCGAAACTATTTCTTGTGGTGGTAGTTTTGACCAGAGAATACTGCCCAATCCCTTAGCTGCCGAACGTCGAACGCTTTGGGAAAAGTCAGAAACTGCAGCTTCTAGCAATAAATCAAGAGCAGCAGGATCGCCGATGCCTGCGAATACTCTGGTTGCCCAGGCTCTGGCGCCGTAGTTGTAATCGTCTAAATTATTAAGCAGGTAAGGAATAGCAGGCTCACCAATGGCAATCAGACCATCTACCGCAGCCACCGCAGCACCAGGATTGTTAAAACCTAGCACCTCTACTAATGTAGGAATAGCAGCGCTGTCTGCTGCTTCAGCTAAGTTTTCTACTGCTTCTAAAAGAGAATCTGCGGAGTCGGCTTGATTGACCGCCTCAATTAGTTGTTGAACATCTGACATTGATAGTAAGTACCTGGTTCAAGACCCAGATTATAGATTGTGGTTGCTGAAATAATTTTACTATCGTGTCTGAGTCGACTCAATTGGGAGATTTGAGATTCTGTTGAATCGAGCAGCAGCTATTTTGTTCTAACTATGATAGTTTTACCTAGGTTGCCGTGGTCAATTCTGACCCCTACCAGAAATTGATTCTGACTATAGAAGAGAGTCCATCAACTTCATGATATTTTTCTGCTCTGATGATAGCTGAGACTGACTGGATAAATCTGCTTCTAATAGTCCCTTAAGAGCAATTAATTTCATACTATTTTCTGCTAGAGTATCGGCGATCGCTCGATCTGCTTTTAGATAGCCAACCGCTCCCAAATCCATTAGTGCCGAACGTCGTAGCTGCAAGTCATCTCCCGATAAAGCTTCAATCAGTATATTTCCGTATTGTTCCTGTTTGGTTAACTGATACATTGCCCTTGCAGCAGCATACTTTACCTTCTCCGTTGAATGTTGGATAAATGGTTCTATCGATTCAATTGCTTCGGTTGCACCTAAAGTTCCTAGAGCTTCAATAATCGCTTCATAAGGCTGTACTAGATGGGGTTTTCCCGCTACTCTCGTGGCTGCTTCCACTCCCCCCGCCAGCAGTTTGATTAAAGCAGGAACGCATTGGCGATTTTCTAATGTTTCTAAAGCCTGTGCCGCTGCTTCTCTAACATAATAATCAGGAAATTCCAAACAGCGAATCAAAGGTTCAACAGCCTGTTGATCGCCCAGTTTCCCCAAAGCTCTAGCTGCGTTTCGACGCAGAGGATATCCTCCGTCTGGCGCCCGATCCTGTTCGTCTTCTAATGCTGTCAGTAGTGCGGCGATCGCTTTTGGCTCTGTGACTCTAAATTTTCCCAGCCACCAAGCAGCGTAATACCTCGCTCCTAAATCATCTTTTTGATTGAGGTTGATTATGGCTGTTTCTACAGTTAACTGCTCTGCTTCAGCAGAATTAGGAGAAATATCTAGTTCTTCTTTCCTGGTCATTTTGCCCTCACATCTGCTTGAAACAACAATACTCAGAAAAGTAAACAAATACTAGCCCTTTAGCTGGCATTCGCATACTCCCCTGAGTATCGCTTTATGAGTCAAGTTAATTGACTACAGTTTTTTACCTGTCATTTAGCTGCAGGTAGCTTGCTGATTTGATTGAGTTATCCAATCTTAGCTCAACATTTTCTTAGCTAAGTGCGTTAATCGCATAGTCAAGGTAGTTGTTAGCTTCGGTTGCAGGCTGACCGCTCAAACCGTGGTTGCTCTTGATGTATTTCAAAGCTTCGATGTACCAGCTAGGAGATAGTTCATAAGCACGGTTAATTTCATCTAGACCAGCAACTAAGTACTCATCCATAGGACCTGTACCACCAGAAACTAGGCAGTAAGTCACCATTCTGAGGTAGTAGCCGATGTCACGAGAACATTTTGCTTTGCCAGTAGGTGTGGAAGCGTACTGAGGACCTTGAGTGCTAGTAGTGTAGGGGAATTTAGCATATACTGCGTTAGCTGCACCGTCAATCAAGCCTTGAGAATTACTAGTCAAAGCTTTGGCTGCTTCAAGAGCTGCACTGGCACGTTGGAAACGACCAAAAGCAGTTTGAATTTCGGTGTTAGTTAAAAAACGACCCTGAGAATCAGCAGATGACACTGCTTCGGTTAAAGGAGTTTTCATGATTGTAATGTTTCTCTTGTTTTACTAATTTTTTCTAAACAACGAAAGGTTAATGTCCGCTGTCAAAAGAGCAAAGAAGCTCTCCAATCTAACCTACTGAAGCAGCAGCACGGTCAAAGTAGCCAGCAATCTCGGAAGAAATAGCACTACAGTCACCAGGAGTGATACCGTTAGTGTCGTTGATGATTGCTAAAGCAGCTTCTTTCATTTTTTGAACGCCTACAGCTACGGATGCACCAGGAGTGCCCAAAGCTAGGTAAGTTTCACGCAGTCCGTTTAGACAACGGTCTTCTAGCACACTTGCGTCACCAGTGAAGATAGCGTAAGTGATGTAGCGTAAAATAATTTCCATGTCGCGCAAGCAAGCTGCGTTACGACGACTAGTGTAAGCGTTACCACCAGGAGCGATTAGCTGAGGCTGCTCGGCAAACAAAGAACGAGCTGCGTTAGTAACAATTGCAGAAGCGTTACCAGTAATACGGTTAACAGAATCCATGCGCTTGTTGCTAGCAGCAACCATTGCACTCAAAGCATCCAACTGGCTGCTGGATAAAAATTCGCCACGGGCGTCAGCCTGAGACACGACTCTAGTAAATGCGTCGAACATTATAAATAATCTCCTACTCGAATTAAATTTGGTTTAGTTGAACTTCAAAAAGGAATCTTAACTTAAAAACAACTCTCAGCCATGGCGCGATCGCGCTCACAAAAGAGAGGGGTCGATTGTCGAAGGTGCTAAGTTACTATTCTCTAGGTACTTAGTCAAAGTTTCTTAAGTTGCCTAACAAAACTTTACACGCTTAATAAAAAACCGTAAAAGAGATAAATTTACGGCGGTTGTCTAAAGCATCACACAAAGTTTGGAGGTTTAAAATCTTCAACCCGCACTCTGCAACTGCGCTTTGGTCTCGCCTACAGGCATTTATCCCTCAGTTACCTTTTATACAACGACAACGAACCACTATTTATTACGTCTTGTTAAATTTTCCAGGTTATTAATGACTATTTTCAACAAAAACACATATTTGCTAAATAAATAATCAAATACTGCTTATTGCTTTTTGTTATTGGCTAACTTATGGGCGTAAAAACCAAGTTTTATCTTCAATCTCTAGCTCACAGTCCTTTGCCAGGTCTGTTCACGCAAAAAACGCTACTTTGAACAGCTAATTTTAGTTGCTAACCAGACTTGTTAACGCTTATTATCTTATTTTTTTGTAATCCAAAGCAATAGACTGTTACTTTTATCAACAATTGACGGTTAGCTTACTCTCTAGATATCTGCTCTGCTAACTGATTATCGTCAATAGAACTTAATAGCTGGCTCTTAAATGGATTTTAGACGAAGTCTTAGCTAGTTTAATTAAGCAGCAGCCAAACTTCTTTCTAGATCGAAAAGAAAACCATGGATATACTCTTCTGTCCATTCGGAGCCATATAAACGGGTAAGCATTCCCCGCGCCGGATCTTTCTCAGCTCGATAGTCGGCATAGCTTTTTTGAGCTTTAAATATGGCTGCTAATGCTTCTGGATCTTTAACTTCTGAAGCCTGCTGCACAAAATTTAGATAGGCATCAAGATAATCGCAGAAAGCTCTGAAAACTGAGTTTTTTACTGTTTCTGTTTTTGCTGGGCGAGTCCAAAGAAAGGCGGGAGAAAAATATTTCTGAGCTTCCTCCGGAAAATCGCCACCCCAAGGCAAATCCTGCTGATATTCCTGAAACATCGGCATAATTGGCTCGCTATACCGTGCTTGATACGCGGGATTTTGGCTGAATAGGGGCTGCATGTCGATCGCAATTAGATGTCCTCCAGGAAGCGTTACTAAATCTGCCCCAAAAAACGGTAAATCGTAGTTAAGTCGAGGAAAAATCACAAAATTGAGTACCTGAAGAGAGTCGCCACCCTGAACATGAGCAGCTCTTATCTGTCGAAGTTTAGCCGATTGAAAACCATAGCTGGTAGTTAACACAGGCTCTTGTTTTTTCCCCTTGCCCATTACCCCTGCTTTCTGGTCAAAGCCCTCAGGAATAGGGTAGGGCTTGAGGTCCAGCTTTTGCTGTAAAGTAGCGATCGCGTGGTCGATAAATGGTTGATATAAAGTCATATTTTTTTAGCTTTAAGCCATAAGCTTTGAGCTTCAAGCTCCAAAATACTAATGCCTAATTTGTAATAAGAGTCGTTATTTGCCAGCGGAAGAAACTGCTAAGGGAACAGCATCTTCAAATAGAAATTCATGGAGAAATTTTTCTGACCATTCTGCTCCAAAATAGCTGCTAAACAGTCCGTGGGCGGGATCTCGCTCGGCACTATACTGGTCGTATTCTTTCTGAGCGTCAACAATACGCTGGATGTCCTCCGCGTTAGTCAATGGTTCAGCTTCAGAGACCATCTGCCAATATAAGTTTAAATATTCTTGAAATGCAGGAAAAAGACTGTTAACAACAGTTTCAGAATCTAGCTTGGCAAACAGCAGATACTGGGAAAAATATTGATTGGCATCATAAAACTTCATTTCTAAGTCTTGTGCCAATTCATCATATTTATCGCGAATCTCCTTCATTGGTTCAATGTATTTCTCGATGTAGGCGCGATCGCGAAATAAAGGCTGAAAATCCATAACTACCAAGATCTTTTTCTTCCCAAAAGACAGAAAGTCCACCCCTAACAGTGGTAGATCGTAGCGGTGGTCTGGATAGATAACGCTATTAAAAACTTGAGCAGTTTCACCTGCATCAATATAGGAGTAACGTACTTTTCTTAGCTGTGAAGATTGATAACACCAGCTTTGGATAGTGGCAGGATTTTTGCCTCTGGCACTAACGTTGTACTCTAATCCAGGAGGAATAGGACGACTATTTAAATCAAAATGTTTAAAAAGTTCTAATTCTAAATATTCTTTGAAGGGCGCAAACATACGATTATTGCTATATACAGTAAGCCTTATAGCTAGGATATAAAAGCATTTAGTCAAGCGTCTTCTTTTATGGAGACAAAGCAACAAAGCTTTACGAACTCAAAAAGCAGCAGATATTTTGTTATCTGTCAGAATGGTGAGGCAGATAATAAACTTTAAAACGGCAGGATTTATGAGTGATATCAATCAGCAGGATACTGTTGTCGAACAGTGGTGTTTAGTGACAATACGCCAATGGAAACGGGAATCGTTCGTAAAATATCTCCAAACTGAGATTGATCGCCAAAAACTGGAGGATGTGATTTTAGAGATTATCGAACCAGAGGAAGCCGTTTATGACAATATGATATTGCTTAGAATTGCTAGCTTTCCTGTGACCCGCAAAATCTTGATGCAGATTGAATTTTTCCAGGGTATCCAGCGATTAAAACCTCAAGAGGCGCAGAGAATGTTAGCTAGAGAAGCCTAAAACAGACTTTAGAGCGATCGCTAGTCAGATTTAAGCGTATTGAGGACTGTATTGTTGTGATCTTTCACTGTCAACATTAAACGCCGACGGTTATTCAACGCTTTTTCATAGTGAGGATTTACCTGTAAAGCTCGACTATAAGACTGTAGTGCAGCCTGATTTTGTTTTAAAGCTTCTAAGGCTGCACCATGATTATTCCAGGCTAAATCGTAATCTGGTTTTAGCTCGATTGCTGCTTGATAGGCGAAGATAGCCCGATCATAATTTTTTTGCTTGAGATGGATATTTCCCAAGTTATACCAAGCTTGGTGCTGCTCGGGATTGTACTGTAAAGCTTTTTGGTAGACGGATATTGCCTCGTCGTAACGCTTGAGTCGATACAATAATGCACCCTGACTATACCAAGCTCGGTAGTAGTGAGGATTATGATAGGTTGCGTCTTGGTAGGCAACGACGGCTCTTTCTAGCTGACCAATTTTGCTCAGAACTTTGCCTAGCTGATAGTGAGCAGCATGAAAATCTGGCTTGAGAGCAATCGCCTGTTGGTAGGCAGCGATCGCCTGTCGATGATCGCCTAGATGCTTATAAGCGTTTCCTTGGTTATACCAAGATGTATGTTCTATCGGATTAATCTCAATCGCCCGCTGATAATCTGATACTGCCTGCTGATACTGTCTAAGGTGACTAAAGGCAATGGCTCGACGATACCAAGCCTGCTCCGCACCCGATTCTAGAGCCAAGGCACGATCTAAACATGATAAGGACTGACGATACTGCTTGTGCTGCTGTAGGGCGACACCGCGATTAATCCAAGTTTGAAAATGAACCGGCGGGGAATCTTGGGCGATCGTCTGGCAATTAATTCTCTGCTCTTGTTTGCTGAGGGTTTCGAATAGCTCAACTGGTTGATGATAAGCATAGTATGATGCTCTACTGCTCACTGCCCTGATTGTTCCTGGTTGAAGATTAACTGTAGCGTAGGATTGTGGTGCGTCAATTACAAAGCTGCCAATCGCAATTCCGACAATAGCTAACCAGGGTTGGGACTTCATGAGTTTTTTACCGACTTTTTTACTTCCTTCATCTAATCTTGATGATGGGAAAATGTATGTGATCTAAATCAAACACAAGATTAAAATTCTTATATCTGCAACCAAATTTGAGAGATATGAGAAAAATGCTGTATTTCTGCCTAAACACATACGTGTAATTTAATTATGAAGCCTTGGGGTTAATTTATAAGATTTTCCTCCTAAAATAAGCATTAGTGCCTATGGTGACTAGGTTTCGAAATTGTGCTCCATTGTTTCGAGAAACAGTTGTGAAATAAACGGTAGAATCGCCTTATTTTGAGCATTCTCTTTGCCTTCTGTAAAGATAGCCAGCAGGTAAGGAGAAACGCCAGGAACTTCGATATAGGCAGTATCGTGACGCACGCGACTCATCCAGCCAGCTTTTGACCAAATTTTGGCATTACGGGGTAAAGACTCGCCAAGAAAGCCCGTAATTTGATTTTCACCATCGCTATCAATAAATTCTTGAGGATTGAGACTACGGTGAAGTAGCTGCATCATTTTTTGCGATCGCTCTGAGGATACGGCAACCCCACCAATAATACTGTGAAGTAGTCGAGCAACTGCGTCTGTAGTGAGCATATTACGATTTTCCATCATTGACCCGAGGAAAGCTCGTTCTCGACCATAAGCACCATCACACCAAGTCTTTTGATTAACGTTAATGCTTTCAAATTCCGACCATTTTAAAGCAGCATAGTAGCGATTGATGATGTTGCGCTGTTTTTGCCACGTTTCAAACGGATTGGATGGTAATTCTGGACCACTAGTAGTTCCTGTCAACACATCTACCAGCAAACTGGTGGCATCGTTACTAGACTCGACAATCGCATCGCGAATGGCACGGTTTAGCTCTAATGACTCGGCAACCATATTTCCTTCAAGCCATTCATGAATCGCCACCAGATAAAATAGTTTAACAATGCTGGCGGGATAGATTCTTTCGACTCCACGATAGCTAAAGCCTTTTACCTGATATTTCCAGAACTCGGCAGCAGACAAAGCGCCTCCCGTATTGACGATTACGGGTGATTCATAAACAATCCAGGTCAGAGCTATTTTATCTCTGGTGAGAGTCGGAAATTTTGCTCTTGTAGTCTGAAGTATTGATGAGGCAAGTTCGGATAGTCTTTCGTCTGGGCGAAAAAAAGCCATATGAATTAGTTAGCAGTGGGCAAAAAGTAGGAGATCGTTAGCAGTAGATGTAGTTTTATTCGTCTCTCGTTTAGTTTATCTTGTAGAATGCCGACCAAATTTTGCGACAATGGCGAAAGATAAATTATTGGCGTTGCTAATTTGAAGAATAAAACCAAACAAATTAGAATCCTAGGTCAATTAATTAGAACGACTATAAATTAATGAAAGCTGGCGATCGCAAACCATTAGAATCTACAATCGAGACAAAAAACCCTGTCAGGGTTGAGCCAAAGCAGCAGAGCAACTTTTGGTTAGTGTTTAGCTCAACGTTTATCACTATTTTCCTAGCGGAGATGGGTGATAAAACCCAGTTAGTTACTCTACTAATGAGCGCCGAGTCTCAAGCACCCTGGACAGTTTTTATTGGTTCGGCATTAGCCTTAATTGCAACGAGTCTAATTGGAGTCTCAATCGGTTACTGGCTTTCTAAAAAGCTTGCTCCTGAGACGCTAGATTTATCCGTAGCGATTTTATTATTATTTATTACTGGCTGGCTAGTTAGCGATATTTTAAGTCTTTAACTGCTGTGGCTCAATTAAAACCCTAAAGTAATTAGGCAAGATAAATTTTTAACCTTAACTAAATATAGACCGTGATTGATATTGACTGGCAGCTAATTGGACTAAGCTTTGTAACTGTATTTCTGGCGGAGATTGGCGATAAGAGCCAGCTAGCAGCGATCGCTTTAGGGGGAAGTTCTAAAAACCCTAGGGCAGTATTTATCGGTTCAACTATCGCTTTAATCTTAGCTAGTTTTCTGGGGGTACTAGCTGGTGGTGCAGTGGCACAATTCCTGTCAGAAAAGCTGCTCAAATCTCTGGCAGCGATCGGCTTTGCGACCATGGCGCTAGGAATTCTTTGGACGGAAGCAGATTAGCTTGCATGAAAAGTTTTGAGTTTGAGGATGATCGGGTCATTCTCGCGTCATAATATTATTATTTGCAATTCTTCATAATTACATATTTTTAAACATGGCAATCTCAGAACAGTACGAAGTTCAGAAAACAGAACAAGAGTGGAAAGAAGCTTTAAGTCCCGAAGCGTTTAAGGTTTTACGCAAGCACGGTACGGAAAGAGCAGGAACAAGTCCTTTGGATAAAGTTTACGATGAAGGTACGTATGTCTGTGCGGGCTGTGGTCAACCTCTGTTTAGCTCCGATACTAAATTTAACAGCGGTACGGGCTGGCCTAGTTTTTATCAGCCCTTAGAAGAGGCGATCGCCACGACAACCGATCGCTCTTTGTTTATGACTCGCACAGAAGTGCACTGTAGTCGCTGTGGTGGTCATTTAGGTCATGTTTTTGGCGATGGTCCAAAACCTACTGGTCAACGTTACTGCATGAATGGCGTGTCTCTAGAATTTGTGCCAGAAAATTAGAGATCACCAATTTTTAAATGACGGTCTAAGATAGACTGGCTCAAGAAAATTCAGGGTAAATTTTTGAACGCCATCAATTTTTTCAAGCTAGTATCTATCACCTGTGGTTGGCAAGCTATGACGCTTAGTTTTGCCAGCCTCGCCGTTAATGCTCAGACTCCCGATTTGGATGCGCCAACGGAGCAGATCAAAGATGTTCCGCAAATTCCCGAGCGCGTTATCGAAGAAAGCCCGACGCTTCAACGGTGGCTCAAGCAAGTGCCTGACTTACTCGAAGACATTCGCTACGATCCTAGTTTTCGGACTCGACTACGCTTGGGTTTTACTACCTTTCCCTCTACAGATAATGCTGGGGGAATTAATTTAGGCGTTGAAGATTTGTTTATCAAACGGACTGGTTTAACCTTAAGTGCAGACTATCAGGCTGCTTTTAATGGCGATCGCCAGAATATCGGGGCAGACCTACATTATTTCTTCTTGCCATTGGGTAGCTACGTTAATTTTGCGCCCCTAGTCGGTTATCGCTACGTTCAGAGCAATGACTTCAATACTGATGGACTACATTTAGGCTTGAGATTAATGCTGGCTTTTTCGCGTACTGGAGCAGGAGATATTTCTCTGAGCCAAAGCTACCTTGCTCCAGGAAGTAGTCAGGAAGTGGGGCTGACTTCTCTGGCAGTGGGCTATGCCATTACGACTAAATTACGCCTGTCTACTGATTTGGAATGGCAAAATTCCCGCGCAGAAAGCGATCGCCGAGCGGGAATTAATTTAGAGCTAATGTTTTAGGCGACGAAGAATCGGCAATTTTGCAGGCGAGGCATGCTGTTTGCGTCAGTTACTTCAGTTAGCGGTATTCTAAGCAGTTGCATTCTCCTTCATTTTTGAACCAAGTTGCTCGAATATTTTGTCTGCATGATTCGGATTGAGCTTAACTGCTTTTTGATAGGTATTCAAAGCATCATCGACACTACCAATTTTTAGCTGAAGATTGCTAACGCGACGATAAATACCAGCTTTTTTGCCATGATTAAACTTGAGGCTTTGTTTGCAGGTTTTATTCGCTTCCTCAAATTTATTTTGGGCGATTAAAGTTTCACTCAGATGAATATAGGGCCAAGGATTTTGTGGAGCAATGGCGATCGCCTGCTCGTAATATATTACCGCCTGCTCTAGACTATTTTGCTGTCTATAGATATCTCCTAAACAGCGATAGTTACCTGATTTTTGCGGACTAATCTGGATTGCCCGCTGATAGCATTTAGCCGCCAAATCTAAACGTTCAAGATTGACCAAAGTTTCGCCCAATAAAGCATAGAGTTCTCCAGACTCAGGCTTTAATTTAATTGCCTGCTGATAAACTAAAGCTGCTTGAGAAAAATCTTGTTTTATTACTAATATTTTGCCTAAAAAATGATAAAAATTTATCCAATCAGGAC
>JBCBEA010000075.1:0-11220 GCA_038529195.1 Cyanobacteria bacterium J06600_6 | reverse complement strand
AGAGTAAGAAACTCGATTTTTGACTATGCTCTAGGGGCTGCAAGGCTATTCTAATCTCTGGTATCCAGCGACCGTAAACAGGTATTAGACCAATAATTGCAGCCCCTAGAGCATAGTCAAAAATCGAGTTTCTTACTCTTTGCCCGATTTTAATAATTACCCGCACTCCTGGGGCGATCGCTCTGGTGGAAATTGATTCTTTTCCCTCCTGCTTCTCTTTCATTTATTCATGATTAATATATAATTGAGAGTTTTAACAATCGCATCTTATCAAGATAAAATACTGTCTGCTTAGACAAACGTTAATTTACTAAAAGCGTGATTAAAAACGATAAGTGGATAGTAGAGCGATCGCGTCAGGGAATGATTACTCCTTTTGAGGAAAAATCAGTTAGAAATGCGGTTTTAGGAGCAGATCAGTCAATACCGACTATTAGCTGGGGTCTTAGCTCTTATGGCTATGATATTCGCCTGTCTCCACACGATTTTAGAATATTTAAACATATTCCTGGAACGATCATCGATCCAAAAAAGTTCAACCCCAAAAATTTAGAGCAGGCTGAGTTACACCAAGATGAAGATGGCTCGTCTTATTTTATTATTCCAGCCAACAGCTACGGCTTAGGAGCATCCCTAGAAAGTATTAAAATGCCTCCTAACGTTACAGCAATTTGCTTAGGTAAATCGACCTATGCTCGTGTAGGTGTGATTGCTAATACGACTCCGTTAGAGGCTTCCTGGCAGGGAGATAGTATTACTTTAGAGTTTAGTAATGCTTCTAGTGCTGACGTAAAAATTTACGCGAATGAAGGTGTGGTACAGCTACTATTTTTTGAGGGAGAATCCTGTGAGACGACTTATGCCGATCGCGGTGGCAAGTATCAGCATCAGGGATCGGGGGTAACATTACCTAAGGTTTAGGTAAAAGGTTTAGGTAAAAGGTAATAAAAATGGGCTACATAGATCCTTTAAATGACGGTAAGAGCAGAATTGAATTAATTGACTCGATGGGAGGCGATTTGAGTATTGTTAATGACGCTAGAGCTTCTTTCGATAAGACTTCTGATGTTTTAGATGAAAAAGATACTAAGTTGATTAACTATTTAATCAAACACGAACACACTTCGCCCTTTAGAGGAGTTACATTCAAATTCAAAGTAAAAGCTCCTCTATACATATGTCGCCAATGGTAAACTGTACAACCTAATTTTTTAGCCATTGTACAATGCCCTAGTTAGAAGAAATTTTAACTCTGTACTCCGTGAATTCAGGGAAAACCTATAGTTTGAAGCCGTATAACGTCTTTGAATATGGCAATCCTGAGCCAAGCCGATATACCATCGGAAGGCGCAACGACTATCCCCCTGGGGAGTAGGGTTCAAGAGAGCTCGAAGCGCGGAGAATCCTAACTGTAATAGAAGGATTAAGATATAGTCTGAGCTTGCAGGAAACTGTAAGAGAGTAATCGGCATCGGGTTACTCGTAACATAACTGGGAAACATGTGATAGCCAGCAATCATAATGAGGAGCAACTGGGTTGGAATGAGAAGAGTTTTCGCTATGTGTCGATTGACGATAGCAATGAGTTTTATATTCCGCCTACTTTTCGGCAGCAGTCCAAGAATAATAAACAGGCAACGATTGGCAGCCTAGAGCCAGAATTAAACGCTCAGGCGATCGCCATTTACCAGGAACAGTGCGAAGCTAGCTATCAGGCTTACAGTCAACTGCTGGAACTTGGTGTGGGTAGAGAACAGGCTCGGGGGGTGCTGGTGCCTTCGGTCTACACTTCCTGGGTTTGGACGGTTTCTTTGCAGGCGTTGCTTAACTTTATCGGTTTACGACTGGGTGCAGGAGCGCAAAGTGAAATTGGAGCTTATGCTCAGGCAATTACCGAGCTGATCGAACCGATTGTCCCTGTTTCCATGTCAGCTTGGTCAAAGCATCATGGTGCTGATACATAACTGATATAAGCAGACAAGATTAAATTAAATGTAGTTAATTTTGTTGCACGGGGGACTCAGAATACGTCAAGATTTTAAATGGTTTTGAAGTATTGGTTGTGGGTAATGGTCAACAAAATGTTGGGTTCGCGCTATGAGATAATTCAGCCCCTCAGTAAAGGGGGGTTTGGTACTACCTATCTGGCAGAGGATACTAAATATCCTGATAACTTGAAGTGCGTCGTTAAAAAGCTACATTCTAATGCGGAAAATCCAGAGTTTTTAAAGATTTCGCGACGGATGTTTGCAAAGGAAGCTAAAACTTTGGCGAAACTCGGTAAACACAATCAAATTCCCCAGCTATTAGCTTATTTTGAGGAAGATAAGGAGTTTTATCTCGTTCAGCAGTATATTAGGGGTGTAACCTTAACTAATGAGCTAGTTGTCGACCAGCCTTGGTCTGAGGCTAAGACGATTGATTTTTTGCGCGACCTGCTGACCGTGGTAGATTTTATCCATCAAAGTAAGGTGATTCACCGAGACATTAAACCAGATAATTTAATCCGTCGGGCACTAGATAACAAGCTGGTACTGGTGGATTTTGGCACGGTCAAAGAAGTTATGCTGACCCAATCCCAGGCGATCGCCTCTACGGTCGCGATCGGCACACAGGGCTATATGCCTACCGAACAGGCGAGAGGGAAACCCCGCTTTGCCAGCGATATTTATGCAGTCGGGATGATTGCGATACAGGCTTTAACGGGAGTTCATCCGTTACAGCTACCAGAAGACGAGAATGGTGAAACTCTTTGGCTGGATCGTGCACAGTGCAGTCCCAGACTGGGAGAAATAATTTCGAAAATGATTTGCTATCACTTTAAAGATCGCTATCATTCAGCGCAAGAAATTCTCACCAACCTCGATATTCTGCAAAATCGTCTTATCAACAGCACCAACAAAGATGTAACGGGTATTATTATGCCCACCGAACAGAATGTTACCCCTCTTCATCGCCGAAATCCCGCTGCGGAAGCAACTAAAATCGAGGCGATCGCCAAACCGAAATCGAAACAGACTTTGACCATTGCTCTAAGCATTGGTGTATTAACAGCAGCGACGTTGGCAGGGGGTCTGCTATTTGGTAAAGGCTTAGGAAAGTCAGCAGAATTAAAACAGGCAGAGGCGAAAGCAGCTACCGGAGAATATGCTCAGGCGATCGCTTTAGTTCAGGACATATCTCCCACCACGGAAATCGAACAGCAGATCGATCTATGGTCTGAACAGTTGCTGGATGAGGCAAAAATTAAATACGATCGCCAAGGAGATCTAGAAACGGCAAGGCGTAAGATTGAATCAATTCCTGATAGTTCTCGACTAAAAACTACTGCCCTCAGTTCTTTGACAGAGTGGTCACAGGAATACGAATTTAACCGCAGTATTGTTCAAATTGCGACAGAAAATCTCCAGCAAGAACAATGGCAGAAAGCCATCCAGGAAGCGGCTCAAATTCAGGGCAACACCTTTTACTGGGAACAACAGTCTGCAAGAATTATTCAGGCGGCAAAACTCGGCGAACAGTCGAACCCAGGTGTAGTTGACCTCTGTTCTAAGGCGCTCGACTTTTGTAATTAAGCTTAATTTCGATCCTCAGTTTTCAAAACCATCAGATAATTATTTTATTTAAAACAATCTAGAGATTAGGAGTTAAAACATGAGTAGTTCGGCGATCGCAAAATTATTATTAGCAACGACTATAGTTGGGGGAGCAGTGTTTACTTCTCCAACCAAAGCACAGAGCAACCCCACAAATAAACAGGTAAAATCCTCAATTCAATACCGCTGTATGCAGCGAGAGGGAGTTCCTGCCACGGTTGCCTACACTTCACGGGGAGCAATTGAGCTAATCAAGTGGCAAAATGACTATTTTAGCGGTAGTCAATATACGCCAGATCGCCGTTGTCAAGAAGTTAGCGATCGCTTTCAGCAGCATTCTCAGGCAAACAATCTGCGCTTTATCTCGACGGGATTAGTCAATAACTACAAAGCAATCTGTATTGCCGAGGAAACAGGTAGCTGTAAAACAAATGGTCTGTTGTTAACTCTTGAACCAGATGATAATTCTCAAGAAGTATTGCGTAATTTATTTAGCCTTGAAGCGAGAAGGCAAACGGGAGGAGTACTAAGAGGCGGTGGCGCCACTGTCCCCGTAGTTCCAGAACAACAAACCATTGATTTAAACGAATTCTTCGCCGATAGTCCAACCGTTGATGAGTCGGAATATACAGCGAAGTAAGAATTAGTGAAGTAAAAATTAGTATAGTCGTGGCGAACTAGCAAACACTTTCGCCCTTACTGCTGGCTATTTGTACGTTCTGAAGCTAAATCTTTAAGAATAGGTGAGACGACATTCGTGTAAAGTTTCTCGACACCGTTAACTAAAGCTCGGGTATCAAATTGAGGAGATTGAGTCGTCTGAGATGCTGTATTAGTGGAGGGAGAAGCAGGACGCTTATAGGCAATACTGCTGTTGCTATCGCCACTGAGATAAAGATGGTTTACGGTTTGTCCCTGGTAGATTCTTTTGGTAATTTGCCAGCCAGGATTAAGAACAATTTTCATCGCTCCATTAGTTAAACCGTTCGTGCTGCCGATTTCAATACTGGGCTTGGTAAGATCTTTGTGAAACGCGACTAATTTTAATTCGCCTCGATCCTGGACAATTTTGACAATGCGAGAAACTAGGTCGTCATCGCCATCGAGACGCAGGGTATAGCCATTAGTGTTGATGATGCGCCTACAGCTATCAGTATGGTCAAAATCGAGCAGTAACATGTCTATTTTTGCGGGTGCAGCACCAGATTCATGCCAACATTGTTGTTTGCCTGCAACCTGTTCGATAATTTCTAAACGATGCTCCTTATGACCAAAGGGTACGGCGACAACGGCAAACTGATTTTGGTCTACCCGCTGTTCTTCAAACGTTACAGCTTGAGCAGAGGGAACAGCCATAACAGAAGTACTGGCGATCGCGGATAAAGTTAAAAATAATGATTGAAGACGGTTATAAGATTTCATTTTAATTAGCCTCAAATAAGCCTTAAAGTTGTTGAATTGCTTACTGGCTTATTAGGACTAGAACCAAAACTTTATGCAGAATAACCAATATTATTGCCCCTTGCTTGCCATCTACAATGCTCTAACTCTCCTTCTGCCTTCTACCTCTTACCTTCTGCCCTCTGCCCTCTGCCTCCTGCCTCCTTCTTACGAAGTTTGCTCAACGGGGACAAAGGCGCATAGTTCGCCGCATGTACCCCCGCAACGGACGCGGAGCTAATCCACGAAGGCAAAGCCTTCCAGTCGTCGAAGACGACGATCTGCGCTAACGCGCTGTGGGCAACTTCGCGCTGCCTCCTAACTACCATTTAATTTGCCAATAACCCTTATTAATTGCTAACTCAGATTCACTCAACCAGTCTACTGCCTGGTAAGTGCCAAAGATCTTGTCCCACCAATCTACTGCCAAACCGAAGTTATGTTCCCACTGATTATACTTGTGGTGTACATAGTGAACGGGCATTTTCATCCAGACGCATTTAGTGGGATTTTCATGCTGTAGCTGGTGAGCATATGCCGAAAAAGCAGCATAGACAATACTTCCCGCTACAAAGCTAATGCCAACGGTCATGGAGATAAAAAAAGCCAAGAAGCTTAAAGGCACAACCATGGCATAATCGCGAAATTCTTGTAGTACGCCATTAGCCGTGTTTTCTCGATGATGTTCATAATGGGGTACTATATCGCGACCAAAGCGGGGGCTAATATGCATCAGGCGATGTAGCCAGTATTCAACAAAACTGGCAAAGATAAACGCCACAATAAAAGTAACGATTGGCAACATAGATTTAATTTTGAGATAAACTCATATTCTATTTAGAAAACTTACTTTTGCCTAATAGTCTGTGTCGCAGTTTGAGAATGCGATCGCGATATTTGGCTGCTTCTTCAAACTCCATTTCTTTGGCAGCATCTTTCATTTTTGCTTCTAGCTGTTCTATGAGGGCGGGAATCTTCTCTAGAGGCAGATCGTAGGATTTTTCATAGACTTCTTCTAGCTGTTCGGAGTTTAAGCGACGAGAGATGTCGAGGTAAGCCAAAATTGAATTCTCTTCATTCTTAATAATTGGCTTCGGTATAATGTTGTGGCGCTTGTTATAGGCGATCTGAATATTGCGTCGTCTTTCTGTTTCTTCAATTGCCCTAGCCATACTCTTCGTCATGTTATCGGCGTATAAAATTGCTTGCCCTTCCACGTGACGTGCAGCCCTACCGATAGTTTGGACAATTGAACTTTCCGATCGCAAAAAGCCTTCTTTGTCTGCGTCTAAAATTGCCACCAAAGATACCTCAGGCAGGTCCAAACCTTCTCGCAGTAGGTTGACCCCAATCAGCACGTCTACATCTCCACGACGCAAAGACTGTAAAATCTCAATTCGTTCGATAGACTTAATCTCCGAATGCAAATACTGCACCTTAATATCGCGTTCGGCAAAATATTCGCTCAAATCTTCCGACATTTTCTTAGTTAGGGTAGTAACTAAGACTCGTTCTCCTTTCGCCAGACGTTCGTGAATTTCCCCAAACAGGTCGTCTACCTGTCCTTCAGTAGGTCGAACTAAAATTTCTGGATCGATTACTCCCGTTGGGCGAATGATCTGCTGTGCGACTCGATCTTCCGACTGTTCTAATTCCCACTTGGCAGGAGTAGCCGAAACAAATACACACTGATTGACCTTCTCCCAAAACTCATCGGCTTTCAACGGACGATTATCCGCAGCGGAAGGCAGGCGAAAACCATGTTCGATCAAAACTTTCTTACGGGCGCGATCGCCGTTATACATCCCTCGCAGTTGCGGTACGCTGACGTGAGACTCATCAATCACCAGTAGCCAGTCATCGGGAAAATAATCAACCAAACATTCTGGGGGTGCGCCTGGTTTTTTCCCTGCTAAATGGCGAGAATAGTTTTCGACTCCATTACAGTAGCCAACTTCCTGTAACAGTTCCAAATCATAACGACAGCGCTGTTCTAATCTTTGGGCTTCTAAGAGCTTATCCTGGCTTTCCAGTTCGATCAGTCGCCCTTCCAATTCTTGACGAATATTTAAACAGGCTGCTTCTAATCTTTCCTTGGGAGTCACAAAGTGGCGAGCAGGATAAATACTGATGCTGTTCATGCTTTGCAAAATTTCTCCCGTTACAGGATCGACATAGCGAATTGCTTCAATCTCATCACCAAAAAACTCGACCCGAATTACCCGATCTTCATAGGCAGGGACAATCTCTAACACGTCTCCCTTGACCCGAAATCGTCCTCGTTCTAATTCAATGTCGTTACGAGAATACTGGACTGTAACCAGATCTCGCAAGAGTTCGCGCTGGTTGATTTCCATCCCCAACTTGAGAGGAACAGCAGCCTTGAGATATTCTGCGGGCATCCCCAAACCATAAATACAGCTAATTGAAGCCACTACAATCACATCTTTACGTTCAAAAAGCGATCGCGTTGCGGAGTGGCGCAGCATATCTATTTCATCGTTGATCGAAGCCGTCTTCTCAATATAGGTATCGCTGACGGGAATATAAGCTTCTGGCTGATAATAGTCGTAATAGCTAACAAAATACTCTACTGCATTATCGGGAAAAAACTGCCGTAGCTCGTTGCACAGTTGAGCTGCCAAAGTCTTGTTGTGCGCCAGAACTAAAGTTGGCTTCTGCACGTTGGTAATTAGATTGGCGACTGAAAAAGTTTTTCCCGTACCCGTAGCCCCTAACAAAGTTTGAAAGCGGTTTCCTTGCTGTAAGGAGTCGGTTAACTGGGCGATCGCTTCTGGCTGATCTCCCCCTGGCTCAAAGGGTGCTTGCAGGTTAAATAGGCTCATTTAAACTAAGTATATTTATCTTCTCATCCTTTAAAATAACGTAAATATTGCTACTAGTTCATCTGTTTTAGGCAGGACTAGCAGCAACCGTTTAATTAAGCTTAGAGATTAAAAAAAATGATCTGGGTGGAGTCATTACGGAGGAATCTTAGCTCAGAATTGCCTTAATCAGCATAGGGAAATTGCCAAAATGTTTTGTTTGTATTTAAAAGGTGATTTTCAACGAAGCACTGGGATAATTCTTCGTGTAGGGCGATCGCCTTTTCCTGAACCTGAATGTAGTTCTTGATTTCTCTGTGACCAGCAAAACTAGCTGGATCTCGATCTAAATTGATTTCCTGAGTTGTCGTCTGCAAAATATCCTCAGTCTTTTCTACCTCACCAAATAATAAGGTGCGATCGGGTTTAAGACGAAAATAAGCATCTGGCTGCTTAATCTCGCTACTGTGCCGAGTTACAGAAACTGTGTTCAACTGAGCAATTAAGGTTCTAGGTTGACTGAGCAGAGGATGAATATTCTGCCTATTTAAACTGCCTGAATTCAGCTGGTAAATATCATCATTGCTGGCAATACAGCTTCTCTTGCTACCCACTGCTGCTGCACCCTTTGATTCCCACTTGATGCGCTCTAGCTTTTGCGAGTTGCTGGCAACTAAAGTTCTTAGGGAGTTAATGTTCTGACTGTACTTACAAGCTAATAATGATGCTGAACCAAAAGCGATCGCGCCAACTGCCACAAAGGCTTTCTTTTGAGACTTAATTTTTTCTACCAGCGTCTTCTGATTATTAGCAGCATTCTGCTTGGCAATCTGGGCTTCCCAGCGACTATAGATTAGGTTGAGCCTCTCTTCGTGTTGATGAATAAAATCAAAGTAACGGGGTTCGCGATCTTGGCTCACGGCTAATTCCTCTTTTACTATTCAGATTAAATAACTCATGAAAAAACCCTACCAAAAATTGTGGTCCTCCTGCTGGTAATTTCTGAACCTTTTTTATCTCTAGTTGTGCTGCAATTTTGAGCAAAAGCTAGACTCTAGTCACTCATGCCGATTCATAATATATTTGCTCTAATCCGCCCTGTTTTTCGCTAATCTTTTTAAATGGGATAAAACTTCCTTATTCCTCATTCCTGATCTCTCATCCCTCAAACATATGGCTTTTGCATCAGTAGTACGGGCGATCGCGAAATCGCCTTTGACCAAAGAACTACTAACCAAACTAAATAAAGGGCAGTCTTTGTTGCTTAACGGCATTCCTCGTTTACCCAAGGGGATTGTTAGCTCTAGTTTGGCGCAGGGCGAAGATAAAAACTTATTAGCTGTTTGTTCTACCCTCGAAGAAGCTGGACGCTGGGCAGCGCAATTAGAAGCAATGGGTTGGGATACGGTAAATTTTTATCCAACTTCAGAAGCGACTCCCTACAGCCATTTTGACTCTGAATCAGAGATTACCTGGGGACAGTTATCAGTTATCAGTGCAGCGCATTCGCGCAAAGCAGCGCTAGCCGCGCCTGAGCCGTTAGGCTCTGCGTCAACAGTCAACAGTAATAAAGTTAATGGAAATGTTAATCATAGAGCGATAGTAGCGACGGAAAGGGCTTTGCAGCCTCATTTGCCACCCCCAGAGGTATTTCAATCTTATTGTTTGACCCTCGAAGCAGGAATAGAGCTAACCTCGAAGCAACTAGACGAGTCTTTGGCTCGGATGGGCTATGAGCGAGTAACCTTAGTAGAAACAGAAGGACAGTGGAGTAGAAGAGGCGATATTGTCGATATTTTTCCTGTTTCGGCAGAATTACCCGTTAGGCTAGATTGGTTTGGGGATGAACTAGAGCAGGTTAAAGAGTTCGATCCGAGCAGCCAGCGATCGCTCGATAAGCTGGAGCAGTTATTATTAACACCGACCTCTTTTAATAATATTATTGCGAATAGCATTCTAGAGAATGGGAAGAGTATTGAGAGCTATTTAGAAGATCTAGAACTAGAGGCTTTACTAGAAGGTAATACCCCTGAGGGAATGAGACGTTTTTTAGGCATTGCCTTTGATAATCCCGTCTCCCTTCTGGACTATTTGCCAGACAATACTTTGATTGCGATCGATGAATTAGAACAGTGTCAGGCACATAGCGATCGCTGGTTAGAGCTGGCGGAGACTCAATGGCAGGGAGCAGAAAAAGATCTGCCTAAAACTCATGCTGAGTTTCAATCTTGTTTGAGTCAAACAGAGCGATTTGACTGTATTTATCTGTCGGAAATTGCGGAAGAAAAGCCGAGATTAGACATTGCCCACGCCGAGGAAGTATCCGTACACAATTTGCAGGCGCGTCCAATTCCCACCACCCCCAATCAGTTTGCGAAGTTAGCTAGTATTCTGCGCGGAAAAAAGGAAATATATAGCGGGATGACTTTAGCCAAGTATCAGTCATGGTTAGTTTCGGCACAGCCTAGTCGTTCGGCTGCTTTGCTACAGGAACACGATTTGCCCGTACAGTTTATTCCCAATCCCCAAGATTTTCGGGCGATCGAGAAAGCACACATTCAAAGCACGGCAGTTGCGGTTAAGTATTCTGGTCTAGCCGAGTTAGAAGGGTTTATTTTACCAACCTACCGTATTGTGATTGTCACGGACAAAGAGCTTTATGGACAGCAAACCTTAGCCACCGCTACCTATATTCGGAAACGTCGTCGTGCGGCTTCTAAAAAGGTCGATCTAAATAAATTACGCCCTGGTGATTATGTTGTCCATAAACATCACGGTTTAGGTAAGTTTATCGAATTAGAAACTCTCGTTCATCGCGAGTATTTAGTCGTTAAATATGCGGACGGAACTTTAAGAATTCCTGCCGACTCTTTAGACATGCTGACGCGATTTCGTCAGACAGGAAAGCGTCCCCCAGAATTAAACAAAATGGCAAGTGCGTCTTGGACAAAAACAAAGACGCGGGTCAAGAAGAATATTAAAAAGCTGGCAGTAGATTTATTAAAACTCTATGCCAAACGAGCCAAGCTAGAAGGTTATGCCTATCCTAAAGATAATCCCTGGCAACAGGAACTAGAAGATTCTTTCCCTTACCAACCGACTCCAGATCAGCTCAAAGCTACCCAAGAAATTAAAATAGATTTAGAAAGCGATCGCCCGATGGATCGCTTAGTTTGTGGTGATGTGGGCTTTGGTAAGACAGAAGTGGCAATTAGAGCCATCTTTAAGGTAATAACTACGGCGAATAAACAGGTGGCTTTTCTTGCCCCCACAACCATTCTGACGCAGCAGCACTATCATACGCTCAAAGAAAGATTTGCTCCCTATCCGATTAATGTCGGCTTGCTGAACCGTTTCCG
>JBCBEA010000074.1:0-11232 GCA_038529195.1 Cyanobacteria bacterium J06600_6 | reverse complement strand
AATAAAGTAATTCTACTAGGTCCTATAAGTGAAGATACGGTAGAGCTGGTAATCGCAATTACTGGTAAATTAGCGCTTCTTTATCTAATTCAAGTTTCCTGATAGATTATGGAATTTTGTGTGTTTTGTGGTATACGTTTGTGTCCCATGCTCGGAAGATCGAGTCATGGGATTTTTCTTAAGTGAGCAATAATTATCCCGAGCCCTAATCTAATTAATACCTACCTGTAAAAGCTTTCGTTGCTGGACCAGTCATATAAACTCGATTGTCTGCTGCTGACCAGTTGATTTGTAAACACCCTCCAGGAAGTTCTACAGTACAGGCGCGATCGCATTTATTGTTTAATACTCCTGCCACTACCGACGCACAAGCTCCTGTCCCGCAGGCTAGGGTAATACCTGCACCTCTTTCCCAAACTCGCATTTTTACGTAGTCTGGTTTAATAACCTGAATAAATTCGGTGTTTGTCCGTTGGGGAAAAACCTCGTGATGTTCAAACAACGGTCCAATTTTTTCGAGGGCGATCGCTTCGCTATCTTCAACAAAAGTAATACAGTGAGGATTACCCATACTAACCGTTGTGACAGACCAGGTGCGATCGTCAACAGTCAGAGGTTGGGCTACGGCTTTACCGTCTCCTCCATCGAGGGTGGTGGGTATTTTTGAGGCAGACAGTTCTGGTTCACCCATATCTACCGTAACTTCACCATTGCTCTCCAGTTGGGGAACAATTAGACCAGCCAAGGTATTGATTCTGTAAGATTTATTAACTTCTGTGTTGCCTTCTAACTCAGCGATAAACTTTGCAAAACAGCGAATGCCGTTGCCACACATTTCTGGCTCAGAACCGTCAGAATTATAAATTCTCATGCTGTAATCCTTGTCGCCTTTGCCTGGCAGGACAAAAATTACTCCGTCGCCACCAATCCCAAAATGGCGATCGCACATTTCGACAGCCTGTTCGGGCGTAATTATCGGCGTATCAGCATGACGATTATCAATCAAAATAAAGTCATTGCCTAATCCTTGGTATTTGCTAAACTCGATTACCATCTATAATTTTCCTCAATAGATACGAAAACTGAAAATATGACTGAATTTAATACCGATTTGCCTGGTGTAAGACAGGTGCAAGGCTATATTAAAGACAAGCAAGAAGTAGAATTAAAACTAGTCACGGATGATTTGGTTGTAGGTAAAATCATCTGGCAGGATGCAGATTCCATCTGTCTGATGGATCATTACAATCAACAAACTTTAGTGTGGCGACAAGCTCTAGTATATCTCAAGCCCAAAGCTTAAGCAGTCACGCTCGGTGGGCAAGTGCCCACCAAATCAAAGAAGCAGTTAGGATAGTTTACTTTTAACTAGCTCTTGAATTTTTTTGCCATCAGCTTTGCCTTTAAGCTGCTTCATCGCCGGACCCATGACTTTGCCGAGGTCTTTCATGGTCGTCGCGCCAGAGTTAGCAATCAATTCATCAATAATCGCCTCTACTGCTTCATCACTCATTTGTTCGGGTAAATAAGTTTCAATAATCGCTAATTCCTGGCTTTCTTTCTCAGCCAATTCCTCTCGACCAGCATTGGTAAACTGCTCGATTGAATCACGGCGCTGCTTTGCCTGTTGCGATAGCAGCTCTATCTCTTGTTCGGTGGTTAGAGCATCTTGACCTTGAGGACGTAACTCTACTTCTTTATCCAAGATTGCTTTTTTGATTCCCCGTACTGTTTGAAGACGGATCTTATCTTTGGCTTTCATCGCCGTCTTGATGTCTTCTCCAATCTGTTCTTTAAGACTCATCTTTTCTTTTTATTACAGGAGTCAACTATTATAAAGTACTTTTTGCGTAATACAAAAGAAATCAGGTTAATTATCATCAATTCAAAGAACGGAATTGAGAAAGCGATCGCCAAAGAGCTAAAAATAGTAAAGTCAGCCCTAAGAGCCTGAAGGAGCTTATGAGTGAAATCATATGTAGAGCTGACAATATATAAACTACAGCTTGCCTATGGCTTTCGTGTGACGAACGAATGAATTTTTGATGACAGTAGAAAAATACCTTAAAAACTGGGGTTTACTCTATTATTACCAACGATAATGATATGAAAGAAAAATACGGGAAGTATAAAAATAGGCTAAGTCGATGGCGACTGAATTCTATCTCGCACAACACATTCATATAAATCACCACAATGCGTCAATTCTTAAAACAGACTTTTGCTAGTACAGTTGGGAGCATGATTGGTCTGTGCCTTTTTCTGGGCTTAGGGGTCAGCGGGCTATTTTTGATTTTAATCGGCACTCTTGCTGATGATGAGAATATTCAGGGAATTCAGGATAAGTCAGTCTTAGTGTTCGATCTTTCGACTCAGGTTAGAGATTCTAAACCGCCTGCCAACCTAGCTCAAGCCTTTTCTGGAAAGAAGCAAGAAATTATCACCCTCAGACGAGTATTACAGTCAATTGATGAGGCAACAAGCGACGATCGCATTGTGGCAATGTTTCTCGATGGTAGAAGAGGAGGAAGTGCCAACGGTTACGCAACGATGGAAGAAATTAGAGTGGCGCTGGAGAAATTTAAGGCTGCGGGCAAAAAAATCATTGCCTATGATGTCACTCTCAGCGAGCGAGAGTATTATCTTTCTTCTTTAGCGGATGAGGTGATTGTCAATCCGATGGGGATGATGGAGCTAAATGGTTTAAGCTCCAAGCAAATGTTTTTCAAGGGGGCACTAGAGAAGTATGGTGTGGGGGTGCAGATTATTCGAGTCGGCGACTACAAATCAGCGGTAGAACCATATATCCGTACCGATTTAAGTCCTGCAAATCGAGAACAAACCCAAGCTTTAATCTCCGATCTTTGGGGTAAGTTTCTGACTACCGTCGCCGACAGCCGCGAGTTGGATACAAAAGAGCTACAGAAACTAGTTGATGCGAAGGGATATCTTGAACCCAGAGAGGCAACTAAGGCTGGTTTAATTGATCGCGTGGGCTATTACGATAATGTGGTGACCAAGCTGCGAGAATTGACCGAAGAAACCGAAGAGGCAGAAAGCTTTAGACAAGTGGGTTTAAGCACCTATGCTGATCGCATGATTCCACCCACAGAGATCGCTTCTAGCGCAGCCGAAAAAATTGCCGTGGTCTATGCAGAAGGAGCAATTGTCGGCGGGACAGGCAGCATTGAAACCATTGGTAGCGATCGCTTTGCCGAAGAATTTCGCGAGTTGCGGGAAGACGATAGCGTCAAAGCAGTTGTGTTGCGGGTCAATAGTCCAGGTGGTAGTGCCACCGCTTCAGAAGTGATCTTAAGAGAGATTCTGCTGACTAAAAAGAAAAAACCAGTAATTGTCTCAATGGGCAATGTCGCAGCTTCTGGAGGCTACTGGATTGCTGCTGGTGCACATCGAATTTTTGCGGAGGAAAATACAGTAACGGGTTCGATCGGCGTATTTGGTCTGCTTTCGAATATCAAAGAAATTGCCAATGAAAATGGTGTGACTTGGGATGTGGTAAAGACAGGGGAGTTTGCCGATATTGATACTAATGTCAGACCCAAAACCGAAGCCGAGTTAGCAATCTATCAGAAGTCCGTAAATAAAACCTACGGGCTATTTTTACGCAAAGTAGCTAAATACCGTGATTTGCCGGTGGAAAAGGTCAAAGAAATCGCCAGAGGGCGTGTCTGGTCTGGCAAAGAAGCAGTTAACATTGGTTTGGTCGATGAGCTGGGGGGCTTAGAAACGGCGATCGCTCATGCAGCAGCAGAAGCCGAATTAGGAGATAGCTGGCAGCTTGAAGAATATCCTCAGCAAAATCGTTTTGAGACTCAAATCTTGCAGCGTCTGTTTGATGTTAAGACTCTAGAATCCCAAGGTGCGATCGACCCTGTGACGGCTGAATTTTTGAAAATCAGAAAAGAGCTGTATATGCTGAGTGCTTTTAACGATCCTAATGGCGTATATGCTCGTTTACCCTTTAATTTTGAGATTGATTGATGAAGGTAGCCTATAAGAGATTAGCTTTTAACATCGCGAGCGGTCGCTTTAGGAGCGCCCTGCTTGACTTCGTTGACCCAGCAAAACGGCAACTAGAACGACAGCAACACCGAGTAGCTGAACTGGGCTAAATGTCTCCTTCAAGAAAAAATAGCCGATTACCGAGGCAACTACAGGACTGAGTAAACCCAAGTAAGCTACGGCAGTAGCACTGAGCTTACTGATGCCTCGAAACCAGAGGGCATAAGCTAGTCCAGTACCAATCAAACCCAGGTAAATAAAGCCCCAGAGATTAGTTTTTGTGATCTCCGAAAATGCGCCTTCAGTAATTAAGGCAATGGGCAGCAAAACTAATCCGCCAACGGTTAGCTGCCAAGCGGTAAAAACAATCAAAGATACGGGAGGTTGCCAGCGTTTAACCAGTACTGTACCTAAGCCCATTGCTCCCGCACCGGCGATCGCCGCGATAACACCAACCGTGTCAAGTTCGGCAGCAGGAGAAAGAACTAGTAGCCCCACTCCTACAAAACCCAAAATGGCAGCCAAGACAGATAGTTTAGAAGGCTTGTTGTTTAAAATTGCCCAGGCAAAAAATACAACTAGTAAAGGTTGAATCGAACCTGCCGTGGCAGCAACTCCCCCAGGCAAACGATAAGCAGCTATGAATAGTAGAGCTTGGAATAATCCAATATTCAAACTACCCAAAATTAGAATCCGCCACCACCAGTTACCTTTGGGTAGCTTACGTAAGCCAATAGTGAGTAGAATACCAATCGGTAAAGATCGCATTGAGGCGACCAGCAAAGGATGATTGGGCGGTAAAAATTCTGTGGCTACCGCGTAGGTTGTCCCCCAAGAAATGGGAGCTACAGCAGTCAGAAAGATATTTGTAGCGCGACTTGTCTGGCTCATGGAACAAAATTTAGGCAGGATATTGGTCGAATTTTTGCATCAAATCTAATAGTTCTTCTCGACTGGGCTGTCGCCCATTTTTGCGTAGTTCCGCCAAGCCGATAAAATACTGTTCCCTGGAGTCGGCAGGACAAAACATGATCAGAAACTTAGCTTGCTGAGGGTTGGGATTAGAAAAACCGTGGAGCGTATTCTCAGGAACGCTCATTAAAGTTCCCGCGGGAGCAATAATTTTGTCTTGGTTTAGCACTAATTCCATTTCTCCCTCAAGCACATAGAAAATCTCCGTCATCTCCTTATGAATATGAGGACTAGGACCTTCGGTTTCGGGCTGCAAAACATATTCAAACAGTCCAAAATGGTCGTGTGTATCTTTGCCAGTCAGCTTAAAAGTACACTGGCTCGTCCCAATTGTGACTGATTCTCCTTCTCCTGAATGTAGGATTACAGGTAGCGTCATTGTTCTAGCTCCAAAGATAGATTTAAGAATTGCTAATTATGGCGATCGCATCAATTTCAAATAACATACCGTCGCTTGCCAATCGAGGAACGGGAATCAAAGTACTGACTGGCTTGTGAATCGACCAGAAAGACCTTCTTTTAGCAGAAATTAAGCTTAATTTCTCTTCGTTGTGTTCTACAGAAAGGATAGTAATTTTAATAACATCTTCGAGAGTTGCGCCTGCTGCTTCTAGGACGATATTTAAATTTGCAAAGGCTCGCTCCATCTGCTCACTGAAGCTACCATAACTACCGTTTTCATCTGCTCCACCCTGTCCCGCAATATAAACTAGTTTGGACCCCGCAGGCACAGTTACAGCCTGAGTAAATCCATATTCCGAGGGGTCTTTAATTTGGGGTGGATTAATCCGTTTGAGGTTTGACACGTCACTTATTTTCTGGTTCAGCAATATCAGCTTAAGATCCCAATCTAGTTTGAGTCTTGCTTATTGTTGTGAAATTTTGCTTATTGTTGTGAATGCTTGGCTACTTGAGGAGGTTTATTGATTTTGCTGATATCTCTTCGGAGTTGTGCCGACATGCTGGCGAAAAACCTGATTGAAGTGGCTTTGACTGGCAAAACCACAGTCTAGAGCTATCTCGGAAAGAGTATGCTTTCCCTTTTTTAATAATTGCTTTGCCTTTGCTAAACGCTGTGCGATCGCATATTGGTATGGAGATACTCCCATTGCTTGTTTGAATTGAGTCGCAAAATAGTATTTACTCATATTTACTTGATTTGCCATAGTTTCTAAGCTCAGCTTTTTGTCTAAGTTGGACTGTATATAGTCGATCGCCTGACGCAGTTTATAGTTTGATAGTCCATCTGCATAGGTACGAAATTTAGGCTTGAATGTACAGTAGTTGCGTAATAGATGAACCCCCAGCAGGTTAGACAGAGATTCTAAATATAGCTGGCTGCCAAATTCCTGATTTTGCATTTCGGTCAAAAATAGCTGTGCTAGTTGCTCAATGCGATCGTCGTGCTGCTTGAGAATCGGCATTAGTTCGATGCGGTCTGGATTGAGACTTGCTGTTTTGATCGCAATTTTGCGTAAGAGATTGGGCTGGATAATTAGGTGCAGGGTCTTATCTTTTGCTTGCCAGTCAGTAAAACCCGAAGCTTGAGCGGGATATAAATAAAATTCACCTTGCTGCATTTGTCCATCGTATTCTCCACAGCTATCTATTTGAGTAATTTGCCGACTATTATCCGTCAGAAAAAAAGTTATCAGATGATGCGAAAATCCATCGGCTGCGATTAATTGCCCTGGCAGATCTTGACGATAATGCAGGCATAAATCATCCTCTATCTTGAGAGTAAGACTAGATTGACTGGGCTGCCTTTGGAAAAGCTTTAGAGGATCGGTTGGCATTTGAAAACTATCCGTTGGGCGGTTTTATCAGTTTGCTCAATTCATAGAATCGAATGAGTAAGCATTATTGTCATCGAGCCAAAGATATATAGCAGCTAGATGTTCTGGACGATCGCTAGCAGACAGACCGTCTTTGACTAGAAACAACTATATTTCAGTAAGAAATATGAAAGTAGCAACTAAACTAAAAAAAAGAGGCGTCTAACCAAATTTAATATGAAGAACAATCTTACCGAAGGTAGCATCAGCAGCCAGCTAGTTAGACTCACGCTACCAATGGTAGGGGGCATTTTTGCAATCGTGGCTTTCAATTTGGCAGACACTTATTATGTCGGACAGCTAGGGACAGAGCGATTAGCTGCCATGAGCTTTACCTTTCCTGTTGTTATGACTTTGGGTAGTTTGGCGATGGGACTCGGTATCGGCGCAGCATCGATTATTGCCAGAGCAATCGGACAGGGCGATCGCAGTCGGGTGCAAAGATTTACGACCAACAGCTTAACCTTGGGCGTGGCAGCGGTAGCACTGCTATCTTCGATTGGCTTAATAACTATCGATCCTCTATTTAAAGCTTTGGGGGCTGAACCTGACGTAATGCCTTATGTACGGGAGTATATGCAAATTTGGTATTTTGGCATGGTGTTTCTGGTAATTCCGATGGTGGGCAATAGTGCGATTCGGGCGAGTGGCGATACTCTAACTCCCAGCCTAATTATGGTCTGTTCAGCAGGCATGAATATTCTGCTCGATCCGCTACTAATATTTGGTCTGTGGGGTTTACCTGAGTTGGGTTTGGTGGGTGCAGCACTGGCAACGGTAATTTCGCGTGCCGTTACTTTGATTGCTTCGCTGCTGGTTCTTAAGTTTAAAGAAAATATGCTTTCGTCTCACTTTCCTGATTTAACCGAAACTCTTCAATGCTGGCGTGACATCCTTTATATTGGCTTACCCGCAGCAGGAACAAATATGATTACGCCAATTTCGATTGGCATCATTACCAGTCTTTTAGCAGTACATGGTTCTGTTGCCGTAGCTGGCTTTGGCGTAGCTTCACGAATCGAATCCTTTGCCATGATTGTTTTAATGGCATTAGCATCGACGATTGGTCCTTTTGTGGGACAAAACTGGGGTGCAGAGGAATATGGGCGAGTGGCGAAGGCGTTGCAGCAGAGCTATTTATTTTGCCTCGCTTGGGGAGTATTAATGGCAGTATTACTAATACCAGGAACATCGTTAATCGTGCCGTTGTTCAACAACAATCAAGAAGTAATTGCGATCGCCTCTACCTATCTCTGGCTTGTCCCGATCAGTTACGGGATGGCGGGAATTATTCAGGTTGCTAACTCAGCTTTTAACGCTCTGGGTAGACCAATGCCAGCCGTAATTATCACCGTATTGCGGATGTTCTTGCTCTATATTCCTCTAGCTTATTTGGGTAGCCGTTGGTTAGGAACAACGGGGATTTTTATTGCTGCGACAGTATCCAATCTCCTAATTGGTATTGGTGCCTACTACTGGAGTCGCCGAGCTAGTCTGAGCAAGATGGATTTGTTAGAAGTTTCCTGAAGTTGCTTGTCCTAATTTTGATCGCCACATGACAAATATTCAAGATGGACTGCTTATTGAGGATTATTTACAAAGTTGACGATCGCGTCGCCCATCGCCAAAAAAACCCTCAGAATCAATTGCTGAATCGTGATGAAGATAGTTTTTGAGCCAATCACAGGCATACTCTAAGGTATCTAATGACATAATGCGGTCTATATTCCAAAGCATCACTTTATGATCTTCTCCCGCCGTAGCTAAGGTTTTACTATCGGCGCTAAATGTCGCTGACCAGATAGAGTTATTGTGTGCGGAGTGGGTTTGTCGTTTTTGCCAGATATCAGCTTTAGCTCGATCGCCTTTTTGCCAGAGAATTAGCTCTCCATTATCGTCTACGCTAGCCAAGGATGAATTGTCAGGACTAATCGCCACTTTTTTCACTGCTGCCTGATGTTTGCCCAAAGTAACTGCGGTTTTCTTTTCTAGCTGCCACAGTTTGACGCTACGATCTTCACTTCCAGAAATAATTGCCTGTCCGCGATCGCTAAACGCTACTGTTCTGACAGCATCCTGATGTCCTTTAAGGTTAAATAAGAGATTGCCCTGAAGATCCCAGACTTTGACCGTATTGTCTTCACTAGCAGAAGCAAAGCGATCGCCCTGGGGACTGATTGCCAGATCCCAAATTTTTTGTGTATGTCCCGATCGGGTGTGTAAGAGATTGCCCTCTCGATCCCAAATTTTAATTAGATTATCATTACCTGCAGTAATAATCTGATTGCCATCAGGACTGATCTCTACCGCCCAAATTGCAGCCTGATGAGCGCTAATGTTACGGAGTAAGTTACCGTCAGCCTGCCAAATTTTAAGACGGCGATCGGCACCCACTGAAGCAATAGTCCGCTGATGAATTGCCACGTCATAGACTTCAGCGGTGTGCTCACGAAAAGTTTTCAGCAGTGTCCCCCCAGGACTCCAAAGCCTAACGGTGCGATCGTCGCTAGTGGAGGCAATTAGATCCTGACTGTAGTCTAAAGAGATCGCCACATCCCGATGACCAGATAGAGTTTTGACCAAGCCGTTATTTGGCTGCCAGAGTCGAATAGTTTTATCCCAGCTAACGGAGGCGATCTTACTGTCGGCTAAATAAGCTACATCCCAAATTCGATTGGTATGTCCTTTGAGGGTGGAGATTTCTGTGCCGTCTTTACTCCAGATTTTGAGAGTTTTGTCGGCGCTAGCGGAGACAATTTGATGATTACGCGGATCGACTGCCACGCTATAAACGGAAGCCTGATGTCCTCGGAGAGTAGCAATTTCTGTACCGTCTTGACTCCAGATTTTGAGGGTGTTATCTCGACTAGCCGAGATGATTTTTCCCTCGCCAGTTATGGCAACCGCGCGAACTCCCAAGCGATGTCCTGTTAAAGTTTGAATTGCTGCTCCTGCCTGCCAAATCTTAATTGTGCCGTCCTCACTGCCAGAGATGATTTTTCCCTGACTGTCGATTGCCAGAGACTCTACTGCTGCGCTATGTCCTGTTAGAGTTTGGATCGCTTTGCCCTGCTGCCAAACTGTAACTGTGCCGTCTTCCGTCCCAGTAACGATCTGATTGTTTTTTGTAAATGCCACGCTGGTAACGGGGTGGGTATGATTCAAGGTTTGTAGCAGTTTGCCCTTTAGATTCCAGAGTTTTACGGTGCGATCGCGACTAGCAGAGGCAATTTGTTGATTATCGGCACTAATTGCCACATCGACTACCCAACCATCATGCTGCAATATCTGCTCTGCTTGCCAACCTAAGTCAGTCTTACGCCAGGTTCTAACAGTGTTATCGGTAGCAGCTGTCGCCATGAATTTGTCATTTTCCGCAACGGCAACGCTGTAGATGCGATCGCGATGTCCCAATAGGCGATCGTACTCTTTAATCTCAAACGCCGAACGTTGCAAAGCTGTGTCCACTTTCTGAGCCAGGGTTTGATTGACTCGCCAGGATTTATTTAGCTGCTGCTTGGCAGAAATCGCCGTCACAAGGCTATTTAGATGCTGATTGGAAGCAAACAGAGCAGAGCTAGACTGGACTAGAGTATCAATCCGACTCAAATTGGTTTGGCGCGCCTGAAAATAAAATGTTCCCATTGCCGTTAGGGAAAATAGCACCAATAACCTTTGCCATTTAACCAATCTTTTTTCTTGGACTAGCTTTGCCGTTACTATTTCTGTCTCTAGAGCGAGTTGAGCCTGTTTTTGCTCCTGAATTGCTAAAGACTCGCTTGACCGCAGAAAATCTTGTTCTTCAGCAGTGATTCTACATTTCCTACTCCACTCTCGTCCTTCTCTCAAAGCCTGTCCTCTGAGCAGACGAGAGCTGTCCTGACGACCAGATTTTAGCCAGGCAGCGATCGCATTTTGATAGGGACTAATCGCTGCTAACTGTTGTTCAATCCAGTTGGAATTAAAAACTCGCGCATAAATCGGATTACTAACTTTTAATTGACCCTGCTGCACAGAAACTAGACCGCTCAGGCGTAACTCTAGCTGTTCGTTGCTGCTATCCACAGCTAGCCCCTGTTGCTGGATAATACCCTGATAAAGGGTCAGATATTTAGCCCGATCCTGTGGTGCGTATAAAAGGCGATCGCGAATAGTTTTAAGATGCTCTGGCTCATCCTGAATTTCCCAATTATCGATTAAATGCTGTTGAATTAGCTGCGGGATATTAACTGTAGATTGATTCGAGCGTACGGCTAAAGAACAGAGCTTTTGGGTCAGGAAAGGCTGCCCCCTTGTCCACTGTAAAATCTCCTGTAGAACTGCTGGGGGATTGTTGATCTGAGCCGATAAACCAGCCAGTAACGGTTGCGCTTCGCTAAAGTTAAAACCAGTCAGCTCGATC
>JBCBEA010000073.1:0-11251 GCA_038529195.1 Cyanobacteria bacterium J06600_6 | reverse complement strand
ATAAAAGACAAGCAGCTAATCCAAGACAGGTAAGCTTAAGTGTCTTATTCTGCCAACGTGGGTAACACTTAATGCCAGCTAAACTAACTATAACAATCACTAATAAAGCGATTGCTATTTGAATTGGATTAGTATCGGTAGATAAAGGAAGATCTCCCAAGATTAATAAGTCAGTGCCAATGTATACAGCAATAATATCCGCCAAATTAAAGTTTCCCCGCATCCAGCTAGTGTTGTCCTGTAGCAAATCAAAATGATTGATAATCACTAAAATCCAGGGGGAAAAAGCAGCGACAGAAAATATACTTGAGCATAGATAGTTTCTTAATATTTCTAAATTTTTCTGATTGACCTGGATTAACAAATACAAGCCTTGAAATATAGCTAAGTAAATTGATAATAGAGAAGTATAAAAGCTAAAAACCAAACAAACACTATATAAACACCAATCAGAAAACTTGTTTAATCTTTTCGCCCGCAAAAAACTAGCTCCTGCCAATAAAATGCTAACTGTCCACAGACTGTAGGGACGTGCTTCTTGAGCATAGGCGACATAAAAAGGCGAAAGACTCATAATCCCCAGCGCAAACCAGCTAGTTCGTTTCCTGAAAGGCGATCGCTCAAACAGTTCATAACAGAGCCAGTACATACAGGGCAAAGCGCACAGGCTAAAAATAGCTGATAAACTTCTCATCATGGCGATCGAGTGATCCTGCCACTGCATCCAAAAGCGAGTCAGAATAAAGTACAGTGGGGCGTGTTCTGGACTTTGCCTAAAAGCATTAAGACTGTCTGAAAAAGTGCGATCATTATTAATAGTTTGAAACGACATCAAAGCCGGGCGATTGACAATATCTTGAGCGGATAAACTATCCACTACTTCAGGAATTGTGTACCCAGAAACTCGAACCGCAGTTGCGACCTCGTCAACCCAAAATACTTTACTGCTTAAGTTAGTAAAACGAAAAAGAAAGCCCAGTAAAAGAATAACTAGCAATGAAAATCTTAGATTATAACTAGAGCGTAAAAACTGCTTTTTATAAGACATTTAATCTTGATAGGGTTAAGATAAACTTGCATAAGCTCTGGCTGACTAGCTGGGCTACAAGTTCAGATGAGAATGTAAGCAAAAACTATATTAAGTAAATACAGAAAACAGACCATATTTTAAACTTAAATAATGCCATTAATATCCCCACAACAGCAAATTTCAGCAAGAAAAAATAACCTTAATCGCCACATCTTACTCATTTTGACAGTCATGTTGGCAATTTTACGTTCGCCTTCTTCTGTCCAAGCATTCCCCATCGAACAGCTTCAGGCAGATTCACAGCCAAATACAACCCCAGCAGTATCTCCCACTCAATCTCAGCCAGCCTTTGGCACAAAAGGGCAAAAACACTGGTACGTACAGGGTGCGATCGCTACTACACTTGACCGAAATGAAGCTTTTCCCCAACGCTTTGCCTTAGCAGGAGCAGGACTATCCAAATTTATTTTTGAGGCGCACAGCATCAATTTAGAGCTAAACAGTATTTACTTTAGTCAACCCAGCGACGATGCCTTGGGCTTAAATCTAGCTCTCTTAATGCGGTGGCATTTTCTGCGTAAGCCCAATTGGTCAACTTTTATAGATGCAGGCGCGGGGGTCATGGGTACAACTAGTGATGTCCCCAGCAAAGGAGCCAGCTTTAACTTCACTCCCCAAGCAGGCGCAGGTTTTAGTTTTCAGCTACAGTCACAAAGACGACTGATGTTAGGCTTACGCTGGCATCATATTTCCCATGCCGATCTCTTTGGCGCAAATCCTGGTAGAGATAGCATTATGGGGTATGTAGGATTGCAATTTCCTCGTTAAGAAAATATTTTCCTATTGTTGACTGTTGACTGATTAAGAAGCAATACGCGACAGCACTTTATCTACCCGATCCAGTTCAATTTCCATAAAATCATCTACCGTCCAGTTTGCCTGACGCTGGAGCATGTGTAGGGGGTAGAGATTAGAAATACCCACGACTTGAATTTTTGCCTGTTTCGCGGAGGTGATACCCACGGGATTATTTTCAATCGCCAAACATTCTTGGGGAGTTAAATTCAACCGAGAGGCTGCAAGCAAATAGGGTTCAGGTTGGGGTTTACTCTCTGGTAAGTCATCTCCCGCGACAATCAGATCGAAAAAAGCAGCCAGCTCAATTTTCGATAAAATATATTCCACTTCTGAACGAGTTGCGCCAGTAACCAAGCCAACGGCAATATCCTGCTCTTTTAACTGAGTCAGGAACGAAATCAAGTTTTCAGGTAAAACTATTTCAGGTAGCTCCTCTACCTTTCGGCGATAGCCTTGAGCTTTGGTTCTCAGCAGTTTATCGAGATAGTCATCAGAGAGAACACGTCCCCGACTGGCTAGTATATCTTTGAGGCAAGCGCGATCGCTACGACCACGACAATATAAAGTATACTCATCGTTATCCGCCCGCAAGTTTTCACTCAAGAGTATATCGGCAATTAATTCTTGGTTAATTGCTGCGTCGTTGATAATCACGCCACTAAAATCTAGGAAAACTGCTTTGAGACTCATAAACTAAATTATAGGTATTAATTACTGCTCGATTTTACCCCTGTTGTTAGCTGATTTGTCCACCAAACATCTTCGGTTAATACTTGACTAAAGCCAGCTTGACCCATCCAGGCATCAACACTCCCTGCTGCATACTCTTTGATGTAAGGCTCTTCAAAAATATCCGATAGCCAAGTGGTGTTCCGCAAAGTTTTTTGATGACCGTCAAGAATAATTACCTGTCCTGCTGGCTTGAGCAAACGATATGCTTCTTGCAAAACTTCTAAGGCAATATGAGTTGGGGTTTCATGAAACAGTAGAGAGGCGGTTACAAGATCAAATTCTCCATCGGCAAACTTAGTCGCTTCGGCTAATCCATGTACCCACTGAATATCTAGCTGCTCTTGCTGGGATTTATACTCTGACATCGCTAACATGTGGGGCGAGAGATCCAAACCAATTACTTCCGCTGCAGGAAATGCTTTTTTGAGCATCATGGTTGTTGAACCTGTACCACAGCCAAGATCAATAATCTTATTAGGGCTTCCCGTAACAGCCTTGATTACCGATTCACGATTCCAGCTTTCATTAGGTGGCAGAGCGTGCTTAGTCACAGGATCGTAGGTTACGGCTGCCCCTGACGTTAAATATCCGCCTTTAATACCGTGGAAATTCTGGGAACTGTAATACTCTGGATAAACCAAGTCTGGATCTTTAAGGCGATCGCCTGCGCCTTCCCAATCAATGTTGTCAGAGAGTTCTTTTAGTGCCTCACGGTCAATTAGAAACCCAAATATCGGCTGAATAAATTTTTCCCACAGAGTATCTTGAGCGGTAGCCATCAGGTTTCTAAATAGTAAAATGAATTATTACCATTTTAGGCAATTATGCCTTGTCCTGCTTTTCTTGCTGCTATTGTCTACAGATTTATCAAAAGATAAAAAGCGAAAGATATAGAGGTCGAAAGTGAGATCGCCCATTAACGTAAAAAAATACTACTAAGCTTTTAGCTTAAAAATCGCCAGATGTTCGTTTCCTCGACGGCGCTCAATTGAATCTTGCGCCTGCTGAAATAAAACAGATTCAAAGTCAGCAGTAAAATAATCTAAAACTGACTCTGGCTTAATCCCAAACGGTGGTCCTCCAGGCTTATCATGGGTATAAAACAAGGCAATTAGCTTACCTCCTGGGCGCAAAAGACGTTTAACAACTTTTACATATTGCGATCGCAAACTGGGGTCAATCGCACAAAAGCAGGTGTGTTCCACCACATAATCAAAGCTGCTGGTAAATTCCTCGTCCAAAGCAAAAATATCCTGTTGCACAAATCTGGCTGATATTTCTCTAGCCTTTGCTGTTGCTGTCGCTTCGGCGATCGCGCTAGGAGCAAAATCAAACCCCATCACTTCAAAACCAGACTCGGCAAAAAATAGAGAATCGTGACCTTTCCCACAGCCAAGAACGGCTAATTTACCAGGTTGGGGAGCATTATCAGCAGCCAAAAGACCAACAAAAGGAGGGGCAGGAAAACCCAAGTTCCAGCGATCGCCTTTATCTTGATATCTTTGTTCCCACGCTTCCGCAGTCAGATTATCCATATGCGTCTAATGTGAATTACTTCGCCCTAGTTTACTAGCTTTTTAGCTTTTAGCTTTTCAGTTGATTTTCTTAGTAGTGAAAATTATAAAATTATCCCTAGATCCAGCAACGCCTTAATTGAATGTCAGTTTATTGAGGAAAAACTGAATCGAGTTTTAGACTCAAATCATCAAACTCAGGAATATTTGCTATTTCACTGGGCAAAATGACACTCTTATTGCGGTAGTCAAATTTATCCCCGCCGTCAGAGAAAGGATTGCTGTAAGTTTCCAAACGGCGGTCGACTAAGTTAACGATCCAGTAATGCTTAACTCCCGCCTCTGCATAAAGAGCTAATTTACTTTCGCAATCGTATTTGAGGGTAGAATCCGATATTTCAATGACTAAAATGATATCTGCAACAGTAGGATGAGCAGCAAGATAATTATCAGCTTTTTTCTGAGCAATAACTACATCGGGTTCTGGTTCACTATTGTCAAGTAGAGTAATTGGTTCTTGAACTCTAATTTCCGCTTGCTTTCCCAGTAATTCATAAAACTGCTGCCATAGTTGAGAGTTAGCCACAGAATGAGGAGTTCTTTTCGGTGCCATAGCGATGATTTCTCCTCTAATCAATTCAATCTTTTCGTTTTCATGGAAAAAACCAAGATCTGCCAGTCGATGATATTCTTCGACAGTAAATTTTCGGCGAGTAGCAGCAACCATTTCGTTACAAAAGAATAGATTGACTATATTTTACTCGAATAGAGTTGAAGACAGGCTTCTGTATAAATGTAAATGGCGATCGCTCTCTGGGTAAAACAAAAGCAAAATTAGCGATCGCGATATAGTTATTTTAAATTCTCTTCGCTCGCTCTTCTTAAGCAAACTACTAGGTTATGACGCAGTTTTCTCTTCAGGCTTGGCAAAACATCGACAGTATCTATACGGCTATTCTGGAAATGCCCTTTATTCAGGAATTAGCAACAGGTTCTTTAAGTAAGCAGGTATTTCAACAATATATGATTCAAGACGGCATATATTTGGGCGAATTCGCCCGCGTTTTGGCGATTATTTCGGCTAAAGCGCCCGACGCAGATGCACAGCTACAGTTTGCCAATAGCGTCAGTGAAGCAATTATTGTCGAACGCGCCTTGCACGAAAACTTTTTTGCTGAGTTTGGCATCGAAGCGAAAACTGCTCTTGCTACCGAACCCTCTCCTAGCTGTTTGAGCTACACCAACTTTCTCCTGGCTACGGCATATCAACATAGTTTTACTGTATCTGTCGCTGCGGTATTACCCTGCTTTTGGATTTACTTGGAAGTTGGTAAACATATCTATCAACAGGCAAATAGTCAGGCAAATCCTTATCAAAAATGGATTGATACCTACGTCGATCAAGATTTCGAGACTTCAGTAAATAATACGCTTCGAGTTGCCGATCTCGCAGCCGAATTGGCTTCCGCCAATGAATTAGAGCTAATGTATCGCGTCTTTAATCGCGCTTCCCAGTTTGAATGGCTGTTTTGGGATAGCGCCTATAAATTAGAACAGTGGTCGATCTAGGTTCATTGAATAATTGTCAACTGTCAATTGTTAATTGTTCATTAATATCTGTGTTACGATTGAGCGAAATTAAGCGTTTTTATATCGATGCTAGCTGCTTCTAATCCGCCACAGATAGGCGCCATAACTACTAATAACCTACTAGTAGTTTTTGCTGAGTTTCTCGATATTGACGTGAGTGCGGGGGATGCTTCTGCCGATACTCTCAAAACCTATACAAGGCAGCTATATCAGTTCTTGCAGTGGTGCGATCGCCGTCAGCTAAATCCTGTATTAGTCACTAAAGACGAGGTTAAAAAGTATCGTCACTGGATGATTAAACAAAAAAATTATAAGCCGGCTACTATTTCTCTCAAGCTAGCGGTAGTACGGCGTTTTTATCAGGCTGCGGTAGAAAAAGGTCTAATTGCCATCAATCCCGCAGCAGGAGTAAAACCTCCACGGGAAAAGTTCGATCCAGCGGAAAAAATCACCTTTTTAGAAAGAGAAGAAGTTGAGCTACTACTAGGTGTCATTCCTGATGATGGCAGTCTAAAGTCGGCTCGCGATCTCGCTATGCTGGCGATTATGGCTTTAGAAGGTACTCGTACCGTCGAACTGCACCGTGCCGATATTGCTAACATTGTTAGACAAGGGCAAAACCTTGGTGTGAGAGTTGAAGGAAAAAGAAGTATTCGCGTCGTACCTCTGACTCCCGATATTGCCCAGCTTTTAGTCGAATATCTCCATCTGCGGGAAACAGGTGGCGAAGTGCTAAAACCTCATAAACCTTTATTTATTTCTACGGGTAATAATTCTAAAGGCAAGAGAATCTCTCGTCGCGGAATCAGAAAAATCGTCGATCGCCATCTCCAAGAAGCGGGGTTAAAACATACCCCTGGACGAACCATCTCGGCTCATAGCCTGCGCCATACTGCGGGTACTCTAGCGTTGCGTTCAGGGGCAGATCTACGTCAGGTACAGGATTTACTAGGACATAGCGATCCTCGCACGACTAGCATCTATACTCACGTTGGCGATCGCTGGGAAAACAACCCTGCTTTAAAATTAAATATCGACATCCCCTCTATCTAACTATTATTTTTCTCCCTCTGCTCCCTCTGCTCCCCTGCTTATTAACAACCTATCCGTAAAAAAATTAACAGTGTACGGGGATCGAACTAAGGGATGATGAATAATCAGCAGATTTTTTTAATAATAATATTTAACTAACTGTGTATTATTCTCCTATTCCAGAAATTGATGTCAACAGTCTGGCAACTATAATAGCTTCTGATCCTTCAGTACAGTTAATTGATGTTCGAGAAAGAAGTGAGGCAAACCTGGCTTATATTCCTGCTTTTGATCTATATCCTCTAAGTGAGTTTGACCAATGGTCAGAAAAAATCTTAAGCGAACTCAAGCCAGAAGCGGAAACTATAGTTATATGTCATCATGGGATGCGATCGGCTCAGCTCTGTCAGTGGTTAGCGATGAGAGGATTTACCGCAGTCAAAAATGTGATGGGAGGGATTGATGCTTATTCCCGTATGGTAGATCCTAGCATTCGACGTTACTAGCAAACTACGAAAACGAAGGAAAATAGAGTATACTCTAGCAAAATTTTTAAAGTTATCTTCATAATTACCACTTCCTATATATTTAATGGTTAATCAATCAGAACTGAGCGCCAGACATCAAAATATATTAAAAGCCACGATCAAACACTATATTGCAACTGCCGAACCTGTTGCCTCGAAAACTCTAGCCCAGGAGTATGACTTTAACGTTAGCTCGGCTACAATCCGTAATGTTATGGGACGTTTAGAGTCAGCCGGATTTCTCTATCAGCCCCACACTTCAGCGGGTCGAGTTCCCTCCGATTCTGGTTATCGTACCTACGTCGATCGCCTGATTGTTCCTAATGACAAAATCGATCGCGCTACTCAAAAAATAGTCCAGCAGGAACTACAGGTTGCTAGGGCGAGCTTTGAAGCTCTAATTCAAAAAGCAGCAAAAATACTGTCAGCTTTAAGCGGTTATATTGCTTTAATTACCCTACCTCAAAATGTTGATCGCACTATCTGTCGTTTGCAGTTAGTTAGGGTAGCTGCCGATCGAATCATGCTGATCGCCGTAACAGATTCTTATCAAACCCAGTCTATTTTGTTGGAGTCGCCCCTGTCCGAAGCGGATGCAGATGAAGAGTCGATTGAACAGGAACTTCAGCTTTTATCTAACTTTTTGGATAGTCAGCTTAGAGGGTGTTCTCTTCGGGATTTAACGACCTTAGATTGGAAGAACAGCGAGCATGAGTTTACTCAATATAATGATTTTCTGATGCTGCTAGTAGACAGTCTCAAACTGGCTCTACAAAGCAATAATTCTAGTCCCATGATTATGCATGGAGTAGCCGAATTTTTGCGCCAGCCCGAATTTTCTCAGCTACAGCAGGTTCAAAACCTCTTATTCTTACTAGAAGAAGAGCAGGAGCAGCTATCCTCAGTCATCTTTACCTTTCCCGAATTAGAATCTCTTCAACGGGTAAATATCAAAATTGGTAGAGAAAATAGCCTAGAGCCAATGCAAGCCTGTACTTTAGTTTCCGCTAACTACTATCAAGATGATATTCCTGTTGGTAGTGTGGGCATTTTAGGACCGAAAAGGATGCTTTACGAAAATGCGATCGCTCTAGTCAAAAATACGGCTGATTATCTTTCTAATCCTTTTAAACTTGTCGCCTAAATCAAGTTAGTTACCGAAGTTTTAATCAGATCGATAAAGCTTTCGACTGCTACCTTACCAAAAATCAAGATTGAGGAAGTTAAAGCCAGACCAAGAGAACAAATAAATAAGCCAGCAATACAAATTAAGCCGTCGTCTTCTAATAAACCAAAGGCGATCACAAAAATGCCGATGGCTGGCAGGGTATTTGTACCAGGAATGGGAATCATCATCGAAATAGACATTAAAGCGATCGCTAGACCTAAAATCACTTTCCCTGCCGAACTAGTACAGAGATATGCTGCTCTGGGTTTGGTGACGTTCTCGATTTTCTCGACCCAAGGAGTACCCATTTTGACAAACTTTTGAATCGTTTCTAGCTTCATCGAACCCTTGAGAAACTTTTCCGGTAGCCAAGGGCGATCGCGCCCAATAACAAGCTGCATTGCTAAAAAAAACATCGCAATTCCAAAAGGAATTGAATATCCAGGTGCAGGTACGGGTAATGCGGAAGGCAAAGATAAAATTGCCAGCAAAAAACCAAATATTCGCTCTTCGGTTAAATTAAATATTTCAGCTAAAGTAACTTTTTCATTCCTTGGCTCTTCAAAAAAATAGCGATTTAATTCTACAGAAAGTTTTGCCATCTTAAAATTTTAAAATATTCTTTTAAATAGATTAATAAATAACCATAAAGGAAAAGGTGAGCAAATGCCCACCTTTTATGATTAATAATTCAAAGGTTTAAAGCTTATAGCTTTCTAATACTTATAAGCATCAGTTTTGAAAGGACCATTCATCGGTACGTTGATGTACTTAGCCTGTTCTTCAGTTAGCTTGGTCATTACACCGTCAAAACCAGCTACCATGTAGCGAGCTACTTCTTCATCAAGATGCTTGGGCAATACTTCTACAGTCAAAGCTTTTGCTTTATCTGCATCTGACTGTTCAGCAAACTTACGTTCGTATAAGAACATTTGCGCTAATACTTGGTTGGCAAAAGAACCATCCATAATTCTGGAAGGGTGTCCAGTTGCATTACCCAAGTTAACTAAGCGTCCTTCAGAAAGAAGCAGCAAGAAATCTTGAGGATCGTTGCTACGGTAGACCTGGTGTACTTGAGGCTTAACCTCTTCCCAACGCCACTCTTTACGCATAAAGGCAGTATCAATTTCGTTATCGAAGTGACCGATGTTGCAAACTACTGCGCCTTTTTTCAAAGCAGCAAGCATGTGAGCATTACAGACGTTGTAGTTGCCAGTAGCAGTAACAACCATATCTAGAGAACCAAGAAGCTCTTTGTTGATGCTGGCAGCAGTACCGTCGTTTTCACCGTTGATGTAAGGAGATACAACTTCAAAACCATCCATGCAGGCTTGCATCGCACAGATAGGATCGACTTCAGCAACTTTGACGATCATGCCTTCTTGCTGCAGTGAAGCAACAGAACCTTTACCCACATCACCGTAACCAATGACTAAAGCTTTTTTACCAGCCATTAGGTGATCCAAACCACGCTTGATTGCATCGTTTAGACTGTGACGACAACCATATTTGTTATCGTTTTTAGTTTTGGTAACTGCATCATTAACGTTGATTGCAGGAATTTTCAACTCCCCAGCTTCAAGCATTTCCCAAAGACGGTGAACACCAGTGGTAGTTTCTTCTGTAACACCATGAATGCTAGTTAGCATTTGAGGATACTTTTCATGGATATGACCAGTCAAGTCACCACCATCATCTAAAATCATATTGGCATCCCAAAGGTCACCTTCGGCATTATGGCAAGTTTGCTCAATACACCAGATGTATTCGTCTTCAGTTTCGCCTTTCCAAGCATAGACGGGAATTCCCGCAGCAGCGATCGCCGCAGCAGCATGATCCTGAGTTGAAAAGATGTTACAGGAAGACCAGCGTACTTCTGCACCTAATTCGATTAAGGTTTCGATCAAAACAGCAGTTTGGATCGTCATGTGAATACAGCCGATAATTTTTGCACCCTGTAACGGCTTTGCTTGACTATATTTGGATCTGATTGCCATCAATGCAGGCATCTCGCCTTCAGCAATGGAGATCTCTCTACGTCCCCAATCTGCCAGAGAAATATCCGCGACTTTATAGTCTTGAATATTTTGTTTTTCTTTTGTTGGTGCTTGTGAAACCATGTTTTTTATTAATGAAGTACTGTTGCTAATTTTTCTATTTTCGCTTTTCCACTGTGTCGCCTCTGTTTTCGAGTCAAGTATCTATCGCTTTAGGTGACTCTATGGTAAAGAAGTAAGAACGGTAGAGAAAAATTATGCCTACCTAAACACAATGAATTAGAACGTGTCTACAAATTTGTCCGTAGATAGGTATTTTATCGAATACAGGCTAAATTTTGCCATTCCAGAATCTAGAGACAAAAAATATTTGGATGTTGATCAGAAAAATATTGCGACTATAAACAAATTATTAAGTAATATAACACAGTCAATTAGGTATATACTCCCATACTGTTCAGTAGAGACGGAAAGACAGCTCTAGATAAAGCGATCGCCCTAATTTTATTTCAGTAGATCAGCAGATCAAATCCTCGGAGTACTATTTTTGACTGCGCCACCAGCCACGCACCAAGCGAATCTCTCCATAGCTATAGTTGTCGGGCAAAGCCTCTCTAATTGTTTTTAAACTAAGTTCGCCGACTGTTTCAATTGCCTGAATAATTGCCTGCTGCTTATCGGCTTTAATTAGCTTATTCAGGGCAACTGGCTGATTCATTTCTATTAATTCCCTTTGATGTTTTTAATTCGCGTGCTGTAATAGAAATCTCGTAAGGCTTCTCTGGTAATCCTGCACAGGATGA
>JBCBEA010000072.1:0-11314 GCA_038529195.1 Cyanobacteria bacterium J06600_6 | reverse complement strand
CGGCGACATACTTCTTTAACTAAAGCCTTGCCCTTTAACTCTTTGTTTTTGTTTTTTTTGGCAACCATTGGATCACACTTGAGCAATAATACATCTCAGTTTATAACTGTACTTAATCTTCGCAATCTTCTTCGGCAATTGAACCATCGGGTAAAATTGTTTCACACAACCGAGCATCGTCTAGGTTAGCATCAGTCAAACTTGCACCTGTTAAATTAGCTCCACTAAAGTCAGCTTTATCTAGCTGTGAGTTACTTAAGTTGGCGTTGATTAACTTTGCTTCTCTCAAATAGTTAGATACCTTATTTCTTCCGACTTTGGACTGACTAAAATTTACCCCTGTCAAAATGGCATCTGATAAATCAGCGTTATCAAAAATTGTCCCTTCAGCAGTGAGGTTAGTTAAGTTAGCATTTGTCAAATTGGCATTATTTAGAGTCGAAGAGCGAATAAGTGGAAGGTTACCATCAATAGTGCTACTTACGGAAATTGTTGAATTTTCTAAATTAGCGGCAGTTAGGTTAGCGCGATCTAAATTAATTCCCTCAAATATAACTTCTGTAAGATTGGTACTGCTTAAGTTAGCTGATTCTAGGGTAGTTAAGTATTTAAAATGGGCATTAGTGAGGTCAGCATTAGTCAAATTTGTGCCGACCAAATTAGTCGCGAAGATAGTAGTTTGTTGCAAGCTAGCTCCAGTCATTAAACTATGAGGTAACTCGCTAGAACCTAGGAAAGCATTGTTTAAAACCACATTTTCCAGATTAGCCCCTAATAAATAAACTTCTTTAAGTTTGGCATCGGTTAAAATTGCATTGCTCAAATTTGCTCCTTCAAGGTTGGCATTTTCGAGTTCGATACCAGTCAAATCTGCTCCAGAAAGATCGCATCTAACGCAACTCTGTTCGTCTATTAACTTCTGAATTGCTTGGCTTTGACTGATATTTTCTACTGGAGACTGTAAATCGGCAAATTCTTGAGCTATTTTCTGTTTATCCGTATCAAATTTTTGGTTAGTTTGAATAAAATCTAGTAGTTCTTGTTCTTTTTCGCTCTGACCACCATTGATAGATTTTTTGAAATAAATACTAACGCGATTACTACGACTTTTGCTTGGCTCATCACCATCAACTTTGAAAAAGATATCCTGGTTATACTGAAGCTTGTTACCGATAACACCGCCACCAAATTTATTTGTTGTTCGGTAATTTACTACAGTCGGAAAAAAGAGTAAATTCTCAGGAGTAATTTTGATTTCTTGGGTAGGCTGCAGATCGTCTAATACTTCAACTTTTTCGCCTACCTCAACATAAACTGTTAAGGTATCCTCTTCCACATAGTATTTACAGCCTTCGAGCTTATCGTTGCCGCCAAAACGTAACTCGCACTCAACTTCAATTCCGTCTCTTTCTTTTAGAGAGACAGGTGCTTCGACACCTTCACACTTGGAATTGAGAGGAGATCTTTTACAAAAATCTAGTAACTCCTTCTCGACATCTTCTTGTGCCAACGCTTGACTCCCTAACGTTAGGCTACAAAAAGATAAGACTACGGCAGCAAATTGTCTTTTCATCGGTATTGTTAACTATTATCCAAAGTATGTTGTTGTACAAAACAATACACTTTTTGATCGTTAGAATAAGATACTTTTCAGAATAAAAAAAGATTCTTGGTGAAGCGTCAAAGTTACTGCTCACTATTTCACCTTGCTTAAGGCATTACTAACAACTAGAGAGTCTGCACCAGTTTTACATGCATTTTCGGTAATATAGCGTTTCCAAGCTTTTGTCCCTGGTTGTTCAGCAAATAGCTGTAGCATATGGCGGGTAATAGAGTTTAGCCTTACGCCTTTGTTTGTCCAGTAGTCGATATAGGGCAACATTGCCTCCACGATTTCCTGACGAGATTTCGGAGTTACGTCTTCGTTAAAGATATCTCGATCTACCGTGGCAAATATATAAGGGCGATCGTAAGCAGCTCGTCCGATCATGACTGCATCGACTGATTCTAAGTGAGTTTTGGCTTGGTGAATCTCCTTAATCCCGCCATTAATTTCGATAAACAGATCTGGAAAGTCCTGCTTGAGACGATAAACATCTTCGTAGCGCAAAGGAGGAACATCGCGATTTTCCTTAGGACTCAAACCCTGTAGCCAAGCCTTGCGAGCATGGACGCTAAAGTTTTTACAGCCTGCTGCGGAAACAGTCTGCACAAAGTTAACCATGTCTTCATAGCGATCGCATTCGTCTACTCCAATACGATGTTTTACCGTCACGGGAATCTGTACCGCCTGCTGCATCTTGGCTACTAGTTCGGCAACTAGTTCGGGTTGAGTCATTAAACAGGCTCCAAAGTTACCGCTTTGCACCCTCGGACTGGGACAGCCAATATTAAGATTTATGCCATCATATCCCCAATCTTCGCCAATTTTGGCACATTTTGCCAGTAGACTCGGATTATCGCCACCAATCTGCAATACTAGGGGTTTTTCTGCGGGAGAGAAATCCAATAGCTTCGGGCGATCGCCATGAATAATTGCTTGAGAGACGATCATCTCGGTATAGAGTAAGGTGCGTCGTGTAATTTGACGCATGAAATAACGATAATGACGATCAGTGCGATCCATCATCGGTGCAATGCTTAAGGGTAAATTTATGGTGGTGTAGTGATTTGAGCTACTATCCATCATGTGGTTAAGTAGTTTATTTATGCTGGTAATCTCTTCAGTTTGCTATGGCGCGATTGCGATTACTTCCCTAATCTTCGGGCTAATTTACCTAACTCGCAGTCAGTTTATGCCTTACCATAGCCTAGCATTAGCTAAGTCTGGGTCAGAAGTAGAAGTTAAGACTCAGATCTTAATTTTGGCATTGATGCGAGTAGCAGGAGGTGGCTTTATCTCCACAGGAATAGCAATCCTTTACTTACTCTGTATTCCTTTTCAAGCAGAAGCAACTTGGGCAAAATACAGCATCTTTCTAGTTTGCCTCGGCACATCCACTGGCTCTTGCTACGCCACATTGTTAGTCAAGCTAAAAACACCTGGCAATCCACCGGCCTGGCTGAGCGTGGCTACTATTTTGTTGAGCATTGTCGGACTAATCTGTTCTTTACTTGGATAGATTTTTCTCGAACTTTGATCAGTTAGTATATCTAATGCTAATCATGGCAACCTCAAAGACAGGCATAATTTTAACGATCCTCTTGATGCCTTATTTATAAACCTTGATAAACTACTAAAACCGCAATATAAATAATTAACCATGAGAAATAGCTTTTTTAGCGATTCACTGGATAAAAGAAGCATAAAAAAACGGATTCGCCAGCTAAGCAAAGCCAAAATTGGTTTTTACAGCGTTGGTTTATATCCTGCTTCTTTAGCCTACAATTCGGTGATGCAAAAGAGTGAAAAATCTCTGTTATTAGCTCCCCGCCCTGGCAGGGATCTTATGGGTGCGTTTTCGACGGCAGAAATTAGCGGGATGGATCCTCGACACGTAGTGAAGCTCAAGCGGATGGCGCATCACAAGAAGGATGAGAAGATGGTCGCCAATAGCTTAGAGTACTTAATCGAGAAGTGCGATTTGGTAGTTTTAACGGCAAACAGCAAGTATATTGAACAGGACTTAGCTGAAGCTCGTCAGATTAGGAATAGAATTAATCGTCCCAACGTGGTGCTTGCCTGTCTTGCTGGTTCTTTTAATCACGACGAAGAGTCAAATAATTCTTATGTACTGTGTGAAAAAAATCCTAACCTAGCTTTCTTTTCAGGCTTTCACCGACACGGCGCTTTGCGTGACCCCGTAGATAGCTTTACGGCTAACTTCTGTCACTCTAATGCGATGACGGCTTTGATCGGCGCCCAAATAATGAATAAACTTTCTCTGAACATTCAGGTTTCCCCTGGAATTCATAATGTTGAAGCGCAGTATATTAAAGCTGCGAAAAACATGGCCTCAATTTTTGCGGGATTTGGCTATGAATATCATCGCCAGAACACGGGAATTTTGCCGACTCTATTAACTCTCCTGCTCAATCAGAGTCTCGATCAGGCAGCTACGGTTTCGATGTATCGTCGCGATCGCCTCAAGCTGTATAATCAACAGCCGATCGCCCTGACGGAATTGGGCTATGCTATTCCTCGAATTGAGGCGACTTTAAATAAAGGTGGTTTTACGGAAAAAGTTCGCGACCATACCTTTTCTCAGTTAACGGCGATCGTTGCTGACGTACGTGGCAGTATGATGATGCCCGTATCAGGAATGCCAACCAGAAACTTCCAGGCAGGACAGGCACTAGCTGAGGGGATGTTAACTCATGGACGCTGCCCAGTCAGTATTGAGGAGTTTGAACAGTGGTGTGGAGAAGCAGGCTTAAATAAAGGTTCTCTAGAAGGATTAAAGGCATTAAGATATTGGCCTCAGATTGAGGAAAAATATTCAATTCAGGTTCATGATGCCTCAATGGTTAATCTGCTTTATAAAGGAATTTACGGAAGTGAGCTAGAAAAAACTTTTGCTTTTGAAGTGATGACGGAAAGCCGAGAATTATCTAACTACTGCCAAGAATCGGTGCGACATTCCCATAGTCGTAAGTATGCTGAGGCACTTATCAACGTCGAGCATGCCGACGCTCTAGATCTAATTGCCAATGCGGTAGTGGCAGAAAATGCCCAAAGAGCAATTCACGAAGAGGACTTTATCGAGGAAAGACCTGTTCGCCCAGAAGATCCTGCCTATCTGCAGGTAATGGACTGCATCGAGCAAACACAAACCGTAGGTCAAAACTAAAACCAATCACAATCTTTACTCGATCGCTTTTTTTTAAATCCAAATTCTGGCTCCTCGATCGCCTGCTCTTGCTGCTTTTCGATAGACTGGTTTGAGTCAGTGAGATGGTTGATTAATTCCTGGCTGGCGACCGCCATTTTAGTTGCCTGCTGTAAAGTCAGGTCGAGATCGTTTTTTGCCCGCTCAGAAATTTTCTGAGATAAAGACGAATCAGATGGCAAACCCAAGCTATTCGTGAACTGTGGTGGGGGAGATTGATGGCGATCGCCAACCCGCTCTATAATTTTAAATCTCTCTACCTGTTCGCTCGATAGATTGAGAAACGGACTATTCACCAAAGCTTTGCCTTTGATATTTAGACAGATAGAAGTCGGTTCCAAAGTTTGAGAGGCTATGTGCCACAGGAGCTTATTTTGATGCTCAAAGTTGGGCCAGACATATGTTTTAAGGGGTTGTCTGGCATAAAAATTCAAGGTGGGAGCATAGTGGAAATTAGGAAGTTCAGGATTATGAAAAGTAAGAGGTGAATATTGACTAGTCCGAGGCTGTCGGCTTTGAGTATCGTAATTTTTAACGAGCCAGACGGGTTTTATTTCTTGATAGAGTAGTTCAAAATTGCTGAGACTAGGGCTATAGGCAGGTAAATCGAACTTCTTTTGCTGAGGCGATAGCTGGGCAGCATAGCCAACAAATATATATAGAGGTCTGCCCCGATCGTCTTTAGCTGTATGACCAATTAAATCTTTGACGGTGGTTGTTACCCCAACAATACAAAAACGAGCATTTCTGAATAAAGACCAACGGGGAGAGCCAGCTAAATTGCGTGCTTGTTGAGTTGTGGCGACGATATGCTGAGATGCCCAGTTTGAATCTTCTGGCGTAAAGTTGTGAGGGACGGTAATCAGGCGGAAATCGAGATGATAGGTGCGTCCATAAACAATTGCTGCCCATCCTTCAGACATCTGCCGTTACCTCACTACCGTTAAAATAAAGCGATGCCTGCTGTAATTCTTGAGAAAGCAGCTTCATATTTTCTTCGACGGCGGTAATTTCGGTATTCGTGACCGTCAGCTTTTCGGTTTGTTCCCTTAGCTGATTAGCTTTAATTAGCTGTAAGAGAGAGTTTTTTTGCTTAACAGTGTCAATTGCAGTAGTTTGCACATCGCGATCGCTTTTTAGCTTTAGACCATAGCTGCGCAGCTGAGAATAAACGGCAAACACCACGGGCAGGTGAACATTAACGGGGACAATATCCGCAGATTCTGGATCTTTGCCCAAATCCCGTCCCAAACTAACAGGACAAATCATTACCAGCCAGCCAGAATTGGGGGTAAATAGCGCCTGAAAAAGTTTTTGGACATCAGCAATAATATCATCGCGATCACGATGGTGACAGAGGTCATACTTGGTAATCATGATTGCCACAGGAAAAGGCTGATTGGGGTTAGGCTGTTGCTGATTGCTAACGTACTGTTGAATAAATTGATTCATGCGATCGCTTTTCATTTCTCGCATGGTCTTCGGCGTAATTTCGTCGATTAGATATTCTCCAGAAATACACAAAAATAGACAGGAAGAAGCCTGTAGATACTCGACTAAGTCCGCAACATCCTGTTCTGTAGAGCGATCGCTTAATGCCAAGCCACGATAATCGAGCCACTCAAACCCCATTAAAGGGCTAAAACCATAGCTAAAATTAAAACCGTAGTATTCCATGGCTGCAGCGTTGGGTACTGGCCAACGATCTTCTCCCTTCAGCGAAATTAGCTTTTCCCAGCGCTGAATTAGCTCTAAGTCTAGATCCATATCTTTAGCAGCGAGGGTAAATCCCTTAACTCCCGTTTGCATCACGGCATACATGCCCAGCAAATAGCTAGTCTTACCTGCACCTGTGGTGCCCAGCATAGTGATTTTGATGTCGTCGAGTTTCATATATCTTTAAAACCACTTAGTGGGTTGGGCATTGGTTTGGGCATTAGATTTAGCAGCGGTAGGTAATCCAAAAACATTCCAGACATCCCGAGGCTTGTTGTTTGCACCTAATGCCTTATTTTCCCAGACTAGTTGGTTAATCTGGCTATCATTACCATTTAGCAAAATCAGAAACTCTTCAACAGATTGGAGTCGCGCAGTTATATCCATGTCCATCGCCAGAGCGATCGCTTCACTTACATGCTGACTAACAGAGGGAATTATGGCTTTGACAGGTTTTAATTCTACTCCTGCTGCTCTTTCGATTGCTGAGGGGGGAGCTTCTCCCGTTAGTAAATGGTATAGAGTTGAACCTAGAGCATAAATATCGCTAAATGCTCCATATTTTAAAGCTCGCCCATATTGCTCCAGGGGGGCATAGCCAGGAGTCAACATCGTCGTGTATCTATCGGTCGAACTGTCAGTGAAATCTCTAGCTGCGCCAAAATCAATTAAGACAACCCTGCCATCATCTGCCAGCATAATGTTGTCTGGTTTGATATCTCGGTGTAGAAACTGAGCCTGATGAAGAATTTCTAACGCCTGCCCTGTTTTCCGAATATGTTCTAAAGCTTCCGATTCTTCTAATCTTCCCTGGCGGTGCTGGAGCAGTTCCGCTAAGGTTCTACCTTTGAGATATTCCATCACCATGTAGGCAGTGTTGTTTTCTTCAAAATAGTAGAAAACTTGGACAATGCCAGGATGATTAAACTGACCTAAGGTCTGACCTTCAAGTAAAAATTTTTGTTTAGCGTTGCTATAGCTATCGGAATTCCAGCGACCTGCTGATACTACCGTGGAGCCTTTTCTCCAACAGCCTTCAGGAAAAAACTCCTTCACCGCCACTGGTCTATTTAGCCTCGTGTCAATACCCTGATAGGTAATGCCAAAACCTCCCTGCCCCAGAGGCTTCTCAATCCGATATTCCCCATTTGCTAAACAAGCGCCAGGACTCAATTTGCCTTCAACCCTGGTAAATCCCCCCATCAACTATGCTCCCTAACAATTTATCCTCACCACTCAAATTGCGTTTGTGCTCAAATAAACATAAGCGCCAAGTACTTTGCGTACTTTTTATATTAAATCCAAATTTAGTTAGTTTTTTGAATAGCCTATATGAATATGACTATCTGTAATCAAATTAATTTCTGATAATTATCTGGTAAGACGGAGGGTATAGAAGATAATGAGAGCCTAGTTTTTAAAAACTTTAAACAGTATTTACAAATTTGCCCATTAAATCTTAACCAAAACTATAATTAGATGATTTTAAACTAGAGATTAAAAAATTAATCAACTATCCATACAGCATGAGGAATTAAAATGTTCTAATTGTAAAAGGTATCTCATCGCAGAAGTTACGCCCGCAGCCTTGGGGAGGATATGACAGATAAGCCTGAGACAATCAATCAAAATTCCAGTCGGCTAGTTAAAATTGCTAACCAATTTCAGCCTCACGCCAAAATTACCAATATTTTGCAGCACGGCAGTGGCAACATTAACAGTACCTTTCTCGTAACTTCAGAACTTCAAGCACCTTTTATTTTGCAACGTCTAAATACTGTTGTGTTTTGTCAGCCAGAGCTGGTCATGAACAACATCTGTATTTTGTCTGACTACGTACATCAAATTCTGCCTCAAATCGATTTGCCCAGCGATCGCCGTTGGTTAATGCCTAAGGTTCTCTTAACAACTCAAAATCAAAATCATTATTTAGCAGAAGACGGTACTTTTTGGCGCGGAATCAGCTTTATCGATAATTCTCAGTCTTTCGACACCATCCAAAACCTGCATCATGCCAGGGAGATTGGCTATGGTTTGGGCATGTTTCACCAACTGCTTCACAATCTACCAACGGACAAATTAGCCGATACTCTAGAAGGTTTCCACATTACTCCTGGATACCTTAAGCATTACTATCAGATCAAAGAGCAGTTTAAGCTCAAGTCTTCTACTGAAGTTAACTATTGTCTACAGTTTATTCAGGCTCGTCCTCATTTACCCTATGTTTTGGAAGCTGCAAAAGCAGAGGGAGAACTACGCCTAAGAACAATTCATGGCGATCCGAAAATCAATAATATTATGATTGACTGTGAAACTCAAGCAGCAGTAGCAATGATCGACCTCGATACTGTTAAGCCAGGTTTAATTCACTATGATATTGGCGACTGTTTACGCTCGGGATGCAATTTGCTAGGGGAAGAAACTACTAACTGGGAATCGGTTAAATTTGAACCAGAACTTGCCCAAGCTATCCTTCAGGGTTATCTTGCTGTCGCCCAAGGCTTTCTAACCAAAAAAGACTATCAATATATCTACGATTCGATTCGTTTATTAGCCTTTGAACTAGGATTAAGATTTTTTACTGATTATCTCCAGGGCAACGTTTATTTCAACGTTGAACATGAGGAACATAACCTAGCTCGAGCTTTGGTACAGTTCAAGCTGACAGAAAGTATTGAATCACAGTCGGAGACGATTGAGAAAATGATTGCGGAGATGATATGAAATCTGATTTTATTCTGATTCCTTTCAATCAAGATACTGCTCCTCAAGTTAACATTACGGGTAAAGTTCAACGTCAAGATAATCAACTGGCGATCGCCTATAAACTATCAGGAACGGATATTCTTATTCCTCCTCTAGCCAATTCTCCCAAACGTCAATTCGACCTCTGGCTGCATACCTGCTGCGAATTTTTTCTCTGTATCCCAGACAGTTCTCAATATTGGGAATTCAATCTTTCTCCCGCAGGACATTGGAACGTATTTCGCTTCCTCGATTATCGCCAAAATATTGCCGAAGAAACCGCTTTTGAAACTTTACCTTTCGAGGTTATATCTCAGTCAGATTATTTAGAAGTCAACTTAACAGTCGATCTAAATCAAATTATTGCGACCACACAACACTTGCAGCTAGGCGTTACTGCTGTAATCGAAGACCGACAGCATCAATTAAGCTATTGGGCATTATCTCATCCTGGGAAAGAAGCCGATTTTCATTTACGAGAGAGTATGGCGATCTTTTTATAGTCATCCTGATTAGTAGTTATGCTCTCAGAAATAGACTTCTTGCATAAATCACCGTTAACTATCCAGGTAAGAGGTAAAAGGGGAAGGGGAAAAGGGAAAAAGCCCTTATCATTTATTCGTGCAAGAAGTCTAATGAAGTTAGACTATCGGGAAACTTCTTGATTTAAAAAGCTGAGAGCTGAGAGCCGAGAGCTAAAAGCTAAGAAGAATAACCTATAGTGCGATATTACGTTAGTGACCAACGCCCTTAATTTAAGCTAAATTCCTGATTTACCTGGATATATCGCGAGTATGATTTACGAATATCGGTTCTAATGGTCAACACCTGTTAGAAGCAATGGGGAAAGTTTGGTGCGAGTCCAACACTGTCCCGCAACTGTGATGAGGAAAGAAAAACTCAGAGCCTTTCAGTCAGGATGCCCGCCGATCGCAATAGTTCGCCAAATCAACTCTGCGAGGCACAGAATAATTATGGTCAATTCTTTAAGTCCAGTAAATTTTAGCTCTCTACAATTACCGACCTTACCCTATAAAAGACCACTCTTAGCTATTGGTCACGGAACACGAAACGAGCGCGGGAGACAGACTTTTATTGATTTTGTCGAGACTTATCAAAAGTTAGATACTTCTCGTCCTGTCATTCCCTGTTTTTTAGAATTAACTGAACCGAATATTCAAAAAGGAGTAGCAGCCTGCGTAGAACAAGGCTACACAGATATCACCGCGCTGCCAATTCTTTTATTTGCTGCCCGCCACAATAAGTTTGATGTTACCAACGAATTAGATCGAGCGCGATCGCCCTATCCGCAAATAAACTTCAGCTATGGTCGCCATTTTGGGATTACGCCTAAAATTATTGAACTGTGGCGAGATCGCCTAACTGAATTAGATTTACCCGAGCATAATCCTCGCAATATTGCTCGCGAAGATACGGTATTACTGTTTGTGGGTAGAGGTTCTAGCGATCCTGATGCCAATGGAGATGTTTGCAAACTAGCTCGTATTATTTGGGAAGGTAGTGGTTACAAAACTGTAGAAACCTGCTTCATTGGTATTACCCATCCCCGTATGGAAGAGGGTTTTCGTCGCGCATATATGTACCAAGCCAAAAGGATAATTGTCCTGCCCTATTTCTTGTTTACCGGCACGTTAATGGAGAAAATATTTAACATTACTGCCCAGCAGGAAAAACAGCATCCTAAGATCGATTTTACCTGTCTGCCAGAGATGGGTATTGCTTCACAATTATTGCAGGTGATTCGCGCAAGAGAAATTGAGGCGCAGTTAGGTCAGGTAGCGATGAACTGTGAAATGTGTAAGTTTCGCCTCGCAGCCGTAAAAGGACAAGAAGGATACGGACATCATCACCATCATGAACATGGACATCACCACCATCACAATGCTGTAGACCCTTACGCCAAGTTAGAAGATTACCATCAGCGTATTTGGAAAACGCCGTAATTTGGGATGGGGTTTAAAGAATAAAGGATAAGAAATAAATCTATACTTAACGGGAGTGGA
>JBCBEA010000071.1:0-11315 GCA_038529195.1 Cyanobacteria bacterium J06600_6 | reverse complement strand
TTGTGCTGAAGTAAGTTTTTCGGCTGCTAAAGACAGTTAATGTATTGTTGCTTCATAGCTGAATCTTCCGTTGCTATTAACTCAACCTTGCCATGGCGATCCATTCTCCATGCTTGGGCTTCAACTAAAGGCTTGACTTGAGATAGAGTTGGCTCTGCTAGTTCGGAATTTAATTTTAGTAGCTGCGCCAGTGGTTCTAAGTCGGCTAAAAAATAGTCTTGGGAAATGCTGGTGAGAGGATTTTCTGCTAAACCGCCCTTACCAACGCTAGAAAATTGATTATTTCTATTCGTACCACAGCCACGAGATAGGTATAAATTAGGATCGATTGGCTCATTGGGCAGCTGAATTAAATCAGCATTCGGATCAACATCTAGGGTATCAACACTAATCAAGCCATCAATGCCAAATTGGGAACTAGCGTTAATTTGACTGTTTGAGTCAAAAAACAAGCCTCTAGTAGTAATGCTAATATTGCCTCCCTGTCCCTGCTCGGCACTGGCAGTAATTTTGCTATGGTGTAAACCAAGTAAATTGTGCTGCAAATCGATAAAAATGTTGCCTCCCGTGGCATCTTTCCCTGCATTAGTAACAATTTGACTTTCACCCTCTAATAGCAGACTTTTTCCTTGAAGACGAATGTTGCCCTGTGTTCCTTGATTGGTTGTGGCAGAAATTCTGCCTCCACTATTGAGCAATAAGTGTTGACTTTGAATAATAATTTCTCCAGGTAGCCCCGTTGTCCCCCCATCAACAGATATTGTTCCTTGACGTTCTACTAAAAGCCGATCGCGGAGATAGATTTCAATATTTCCTGCTTGACCCTGTGCAGTAGAATTAGCGGCAATGATTGCCTCATCTGCCAAATTAATGCGATCGCTATAGATGCTAATATTGCCTCCCTGTCCCGCTCCATCTGTAGAGCTATTAATCCCCGTCACTAAATCTCCCTCAACTGTGCCGCTGGCGGTGAGAGAATTAACTTGCAGCTGAATATCCCCTGCATTTCCCTTGCCAAAAGTTGAGGTAGTGATATTACCGTTATCAATTAACAGTTTGTCCGCTTCGATGAAGATATTGCCACCATCTCCTGCATCACGTCTAAATAATTCTGATTCTTTCTCTTCATTTGCGTTGCGCTCATCAAGTTTGTCTTGACCTGATTCCGCTCCGATCAGACCATTTTCCAGTAAAATCGTGGCGGCATTAAGATTGATATCTCCTCCCTTTCCGTCACCGCCACGGGTGTTTGCACCCATCCCTGCATTAATTAATTCAATATTCTGAGCGTCAATTTCAATGCTGCCACCATTTCCCTCTCCGAAAGCATCAGCTCCAAACCCACCTGAGATAACTTTGAGATTCTGAGCAATATTGAGGTCTATTTTTCCCCCATTACCAGCAGAATATGAGTTGACTCCAATTCCCCCAGAGCTGATTTCTAAATTCTGAGCGTTAATTTTAACCTCGCCACCATTACTCACCAGCTTTGCATCCATTTCGGCTAGAGAGTTTGTTCTAATTTCCTGGTCATCTACAGAATCAAATACTTCACCTCCAAAACCACCATATTGAATTTTTAAATCGCCAGCTATGTCTAGGTTAATCGCGCCTGCATTTCCTCGACCATCGGTATTTACCCCTGCCCCTGAGTACTGAACCGTCATATCTTCAGCCATAAAATTGATTGAACCCGCATTGCCAGTGGCACTGGATAAACTCCAGCTTTCTAAACTTCCCCCATACAAAACAATTTGCTCGGCAGTGACATTTATCTGTCCGCCATTGCCACTACCCACACTATTAACCAATAAATTTTGCTGCTTTTTGCCTGGATCGACAATAGAAAAAGTTTGAGCTGCCTGAATATCAATTTGCGTGGGCGCTCCTTCTTGATTTTGAGCACTGATGACGATTTGATCCGTTGGCAACTCATCTAGGCGAGTTAATGGTTCCAAACTAAAGAAATCTGCTGAGCTATATTCTTCTAATTCAGCTATGTCGTAACCTAGGCTAATATTTTTGCCTGTTAGAGCGATTCTCGTTCTGCCCACCTGACCACCATCGATACCGCTATTTTGATTGAACTGAAGATCGGCAAAAGTATCAACTTCAGCATAATCTAGCTGCCAATGCTGCCCGTCTGGACTGAGCTGAACAGTGCTGCCAGCGCCTACTGCTCCGATGGCGATTGTACTACCTTCTGTATTAAAGTATCCTCCCTCAATTAAAATCTCTCCCCCTAAAAAACTCAAATTTTGTCCCTGATTAATTCTTAAACCTTCTGGAATCGAAGAAACTAGCTGATTGGTGTCCGGTTGAAAATGTGCTTCTGGAACTCTACGAGCGCGATTAACAATCTCTCCTGGAGCCGAGCCAAACTGAATGCTAACTGGCAAATTAAGCGTCAATAGAGGTGGAATTTCTGGGTTGGTGGCGCTAAAGCTAAAGTCGTTGTCAAAGATATAGCGATCGCCAGTTGTAACTAGCAGAGAACCCGCCAGATCTAGCTGAGAGTTAGTCCCAAAGAGCACGCCATGGGGATTAAGCAGGAAGAGATTGGCGCTACCGTCTACTCCCAAAGTTCCTTCAATTTGTGAGGGATTTGTCCCTGTAATGCGGGTAAAGATATGGTCTATACCAGGGGGTGAAGCAAAGTAGGCGCTATTTTGGGCAGCAACATTAAATTCACGAAAGCTATGAAACAAATTTTTGCCTCTGACTGCTCCTCCTTCCAGATAATCGGCGATCGCTGTTTTTTCTGGGAGGAAGACGTTAGGGGTAACGAGGGAATTCTCCCCTTTCAGACTGCCGTCAGGAATTATTTGACTCCAAGCAGGGGAGGTTAAACAATAACAGCCATAGCTGGATATTGATAAACAAATTAGCGGTAAAAATTTGGCAAATGTTACCATTAGCGACCACCAGCATCAAATTAATTGAATTTAACAACAGATTCCGATACTCTATCTTGCCCAAAAACGCTCACAAAGAAACGGCTAGAGAATCTAGTAAAGTGTTGCAATATCTTCTTTTGGCTGCTCAACAAAACCCTGATTAAAACTTATTCGCTCTGATCCATATCATGCTGACGAGGAAAATCGAGCATAAAAGTAGTTTCTTCTTTGGTACTAGTTAAGTGAATTTTGCCACCCAAAGATTCCACCAAATTTTTTACCAAAGCCAAGCCAATTCCTGTGCCTCCAAACTGCCAGGGATCTCGGTTAGGAATACGGTAAAACTTGTCAAATACTCTAACCTGTTCTTGTGAAGGTATTTCAATCCCCGTATTGTGAACGCAAATCCGAATTTCTTGGTCAGTTGCCGTAGCTTGAAGAGTAATAGTTTCACCTGCTGGAGTATATTTACAGGCATTGTTTAATAGTTCATTGATAATTCGCTTGATCGTCGAAATGTCTGATTTTAGCTGAGGTAAATCCGCATCTAAATCAATATTTAAATTCTGCTGTTGCTGCTCTACCCTTTCCTTAAATGGCTCCACGATCTGTGGTAGCCAAACTGATAGGTCAATCCACTGCATTGTCTGCATTTCTTTTTGAGCATCGGTGTAACACAGAGTCAGCAAATCGTTGACTAGTTGACTCTGGCGATCGCAAGCAGAGCGGAAGATATTGAGGACTTTTGTAAAGGTGGCGGATTTGTTGCTGCCAATTTCTTGTTCTAGTAAAGTTTCTAGGGTTTCTGAGGCTAGCTTAATACTGCTCATAGGGGTCTTTAGCTCATGAGAAATCGTCTTTAAAAAATCATCTTTTAAGAGATTTAAACGCTCTAACTCTGCTACCTGAATCTGCGACTGTTGATAGAGTCGTGCCTGTCTGATGGCGATCGCACATTGATTGGCAACCTGCTCGACCAAAACGATTTCCGCCGTTGTAAAATGCTCCTCTTTAGCTCTCAGTAACCAGATGTTGCCGAGCACACCTCGGTCATCGAAGATCGGACAAATTAATCTGGTAGCCAGATCTTCTGATAAATTTAGTTCGTAAGCGTGTTCCACAAACTGAAGTGATTGCTTGTGCAATAGTTGCCGATCTAGTTCGGGAAAGTCATCTACGCTCCTAATAATTCCCTGACAGGTAGAAGACAGGCTACCATGCTCATAAGCCACCTTTGCCGTTGAGCGATCGCCACTATATAGCTCGATTTTACACCGTTCTACCTGCAACAATCCGCCTATTTCTTGGGTTACTGTCTGCAGAATTTGCTGCTCGTCCAAACTATCTCTAATTTTTTCCGTAATCTTGCGAGTTAGAGTCTCAAATTTGATCGAGCTTTGCAAGGATGCCGTACGCTGATCTATTTTTTGTTCTAAGTAAGCGTTAAGACTTTGAACTCGATCGTATAGTTCTGCCTGCTGTACCGCAATTCCAACCTGGGTTGCCAGCTGCTTGAGCAGATTTACTTCTGAGGACTGCCATTGACGAGGGGACTGGCAGTGATGAGCAATTAGTAACCCCCAGAGTTCTTCACTAGCAACGATCGGCACGACTAAACGTGCCTTAGCTTCAAATTCAGATAATACTTGCTGGTAGCAAGGTGAAAGCTCAATTAGACTGAGGTCGTCGATCGCCTGGACTTCTCCCTGCTGATACTTGGCGATGTGCTTCTTCTCCAAACAAGGGTCATTTAGCTTATGTCCAAAGGCGCTCAAAGCCGAATTAATGACTGACTCCACCGCAATTACACCGCTAAAATCGGGTTCAAAACGATAGATTAAAACTCGATCTGTATCTAGAAACTGCCTGACCTCCGCTACTGTCTGCTGGAGAATTAATTCCAGATCTAAAGACTGACGAATTCGCAAGGCGATCGAGGCAACTAAACTTTCTTGCTCTATTTCCGAAACCGTAGGATTAAAATTGCCGACCCTACTAACGCTTTCTGGCTGGGATTTAACGAACTTTACCTGCTCAAAATTAAAGTCAGCCAACAACTTTTCCTGATTAACAATATTTCCTATTTTTAAATCTTAATATTATTTAAATCTTTTTTCTGTTTATTTTATGGATTTTTTTATGTTTCGCCAATTTAAAACTGTGTGAATCTTAATTCATCATTAATCTGAGTATTTGTGCTCATAAAAACTGTTAGCTTTGTAAAGATAAGTTAAGCATTTGTCCGCAAATCATCACGATGAAATGCCATCCAAAGTATGAAAGGAATAGAAATTCTAAAACAATATCAGACTGGAGTGAAGGATTTTTCAGGCATTGATTTAGTTAGAGAACAACTATGCGATCTTGATCTGAGTCAGGCTGATTTTAGTCAAGCAGTGTTAACAGAAACAGACTTTTCGCGCTCCAACTTGACCGAGGCGTGTTTTTATCTAGCGCTGCTAAATCTAAGCAATTTAACCGAAGCGATATTAACAACCGCCAATTTAAAGTCGGCTAATTTGCAATCGGCGTTACTTTATAAAGCTTCTTGTGGTCGAGCGCAGCTGCAGAAAGTCAATTTGAGCCAGGCAATCTTGAAGCGAGCTTTTTTGAGAGAGGCGAATTTAAGCCAGGCAAAACTTGTTGCTGCCGATTTGAGCCAGGCAAATTTAATCGATGCCGATTTATCAGGAGCGGATTTAAGCCAGGCAAATTTAGATAAAACCTTTTTGTTGGGAGCCAACTTAGCGGGAGCAAATCTGACGAGAGTAGACTTAAACCGAGCAATTTTAACCGGTGCAATTATGCCTGATGGGCAGATCTACGACGGCAAATAGTCTGAGTTTAGCGATGGATGAGAATTTGATATAGTCGGTTGCTGTCGGCAATGGTCACGGTAAAGACAATATTTTCATATTCCAGCTTTTCATCCTGATGAGGAATTTTCTGCCACTGTTCGAGTAAGAAACCGCCCAGAGTGTTGTATTCGCTGGCAAGAGGCAAAGCTAGATCTAGCTGTTCGTTTACTTCTTCAAGATTCATTTGAGCAGAAACGAGGAAAGTATTGTCGTCTATGGTTTGGATTGCTTGAATTCCTGATTCGAGATCCGCATCGCCGACAATTTCGGCAATCAGGTCATGAAGGGTGATCAGACCCGATGTTCCACCAAACTCATCCAAAACTACTACCATTTTTTGGTGCGATCGCTGCATAGAAGGCAAAAGCTCATTCAGAGAGGTCGATTCCGTGATAAAGCTAACTGGCTCTAATAACGATTCTAAAGTAGAGTTTAGCTCTATATCACCTTTAGAGAGAGGTGCAGATAGTTTTTTATAGTGAATAATACCGCGTATGTCGTCAAGAGAGTCGCCAATTACTGGATAGCCTGAATAGCCATATTTGGCTACGGTTTTGAGTAAATCCTCAAAGGTTGTGTCGAGGGTGAGGAATTTAATATCGGTGCGAGGAATCATTACCTCTTCGGCGGTGTCATCTCGGAATTCAAAAATATTTTTCAGTAACTGTCTTTGCTCTGCTTCTAGACCAATAGATTCTCTTTCGGTGGTAATGATCAGCTGCAGTTCTTCCGAAGTAACTTTTTCATACCAGCCATCCCCACTATATTCCACACCAATTAACTTGAGCAGCAGACGGGTTGATAAATTCAGAATTGCCACAAACGGACTAAAAATGCGGGCGATCGCGATGCTAGGAGGTCCAAAAAACCGTGCTAGTTTCTCAGGATACATTAGAGCCACAGACTTGGGGCAAAGCTCTCCTAAGACAATCTGGAGATAGGCCAGCAGGATAAAAGCCAGAGGAAAAGCTAAGGAGTGAGCTAAAGACTCAGAAATATAGGCAGATAGACCCCAGCGATCAATCAGGACAATAATAAATACGGCAATGGTTTTTTCTCCTACCCAGCCTAAAGCCAGGCTAGAAAGAGTAATTCCTAACTGTGTTGTTGAGAGGAGGCGGTCGATACTCCGTTGCAAAGACTGGACTGTTTGAGCCTGAACATCACCTTCTCTAACTAGCTGACTGATACGAGAGCGACGAACAGAAACAATCGAAAACTCTGCGGTAACAAAAAAAGCGTTTATCGCAATCAGAAAAAAAACACCAGTCGAGGTCAACAACAAATTTTGGTCGGCCATCAATCAATCAACAAAAAACGAAGAGTATTAGCCTGCATTATCAAACTAGGTGGCACGATTTATTATCTACTTTTTACGATTAACTTGGTTATAGACTTCTCGCAAAATTTTTTCTTCTTCAATAATCTTTAAACCCTTGTGTTTCCCCCCCAGAGGTTTTTGGTTAGCATTTTTGTCATCAGAATTGACGTCTGGTTGAGTAACTACCTTCAAAGCCTCGCTACCCATGAAGTAGCCAATATAGGAACTAGCTGCACTAGCTAGTAACATCATCGAAAATAAGAAGATTGTGAGCCACAAATTCACTCTGATTTTCATGCGATCGCTATTTCTTTAGAGATTTTTAAGAGATACTGTCCAAGATAACCGACTTATCTAATATAATGGGCTATTAGATTAAAAAGTAAATATCCAGGGTTGGCCGAGCGGTTTAGGCAACAAACTCATAATTTGTGCTAGGCAGGTTCAACTCCTGCACCCTGGACTTTAAGCCCGAGAAAAAAGTCGTGAGAGATCAAGATTAGTTAGGAAAACAAAGAGGAAGTAAGCTGCACTTTTCCCCACTTCTTGGTAATTTCTCTCGGAATATAAAAATATCAGTACGGCGGCTGAAATTTCCAGCTTAACCTGCCAACTAGCTAGAAGGCGCTGTAGTTAGGGCTTTCTCGTAAGGAGGTACTGTAAGGATTTTCTAGATCTCTAGTTACTAGAGGTTCTCCAGAAGATGATTGTTGCTTCAGACCTGCTTGATAAACCTTATCTACGGCTTTACCATCACTAGAGATGTGCTGCTCTGGAAAACCAGTAAAACCCAAGATCGTATTAATTTGACCAAAGATATTACTCTGCTTGAAAGCATCTTTGCCTTTGGTGTAGTAAGCTTCTCTGAATTCCTCATGCAAAGGTTCCATTTCGGCTTTTGCTTCGATTGAAAATAAACTAGCAATAGTAGCTATTACTAAGATCTTACTTAATTTAGTAAACTTAATAGACATTACTTTAATTAATATTTGTGAATAAACCAACGGTTACAGATCGCTTCCTTGTCATATCATTAATCTGATGATTTGAATGACTAAACTTCTGTAACTTCTGCTCAATCCTAGCTGAAGAAAGCGGGAAAGAACAGTCCACAAATATCTTTTTTTACCTCATCTAACTATGAATCAAGAACAGAATTCCACTGTTGCTTTGACTACAGCAAATACAGACACCTTACGACAAGTTCTGTTAGATTTAATTGTTAAACATGCCTACGTAGAAGGAGATTTTACTCTTTCTTCGGGAGCCAAAAGTAGCTACTATATCAACTGCAAGCAGGTCACTTTAAATGCGAATGGAGCGTTAGCTCTGGGTCGTTTACTGTTACCCCAGCTACCAGACAGTATTCAAGCGGTTGCCGGTTTAACTTTAGGTGCAGATCCGATGGTATCTGCAGTCAGCGTTGTTTCTGCCTATGAAAACCAACCGCTTCCTGGTTTAATTATTCGCAAAAAACCTAAGGGACACGGAACAAAAGCTTATATCGAAGGACCAGCATTACCAGAAGGAGCAAACGTAGTCGTCTTAGAAGATGTAGTGACGACGGGAGGATCGGCATTAACCGCTGTGGAAAGATTACAGTCTGCTGGTTATGAGGTGACTCAAATTATGGCTTTAGTCGATCGCGAACAGGGAGGAAAAGAGTTGTATCAGTCGAAAGGAATTAAGTTTCAGGCTTTATTTTCGATTCGAGAAGTTCAGCAAAGATACCAGAAAATATAAATAGTAAAACTGAGTATTTTTGCTTAAGCTAACTACACAATTAAGCAAAGTTTTGTACCTCTAACTTTTAGGCATCAAAAAGGCTGCAATCCTGACGGATAAGTAATTAAACCTGGAGCTTACAGCTTCTTTAAAAGACTTTACCTTTCGTTATACGTGTCCATAAGCTTATTAGTTAAGCTGTGAAAGTAATCATTTTTACATTCTCATTATGCAAGCAACTTCTCCTCGTAATTTCAACTCGATGAACTGGTCAACCGCAATTATGTTGGCGTTAGGTTTTTGGCTCAGTGGCAGTTTTATTTTTGATTTCTTAGTTGTGCCTGGTCTGTTAACTACGGGGATGATGAATGAACCTGGCTTTGCCAGTGCTGGCTACGTTATTTTTGGCGCTTTTAATCACTTAGAACTGCTTTGTGCAGCGACAGTACTAGCTGGATGCTTAGTTTATCGTTATGGTAGCGAAACAATTTCTATCGTTACGTCTAAATCTGTTGTTTTAGCTACTGGTTTGCTTCTGATTGCTTTAGCCTACACTTATGTCTTGACTCCTCAAATGAGCAGCATGGGCATGTCTTTGGATTTGTTTGCAACGACTAAAGTGATGCCCGCTAGCATGACTCCAATGCATATTGTTTACTGGAGTTTGGAACTGGCTAAATTAATCTTGGGAGTTTCTTTACTTCGTTCCTTTTACCGTAATTCCTGTAGCTTGGTTTAGTTTTTAAGATTATTAATCTAGAACCGAAAAAAGAGTTAATTCTCATAAATAGTGTAGAAATAGATGGCTAAAAGCTAGTTTTATTTCTGCACTATATTTTTTTTGATTTCTTGTTGGCAAACCCACCAGAAATAGATGGTGAGATTAATTAAGCCAATCAGCTTTGTCCCGTCTTCCAACATGGCATGAACTCCTCGACTAGCAATTGGCGTAATATCGATCGCACTAGAAAAGCCAAATAAGAAGAAGGCGATTAATAAGGGAAAATAGGGCGTAAGGCGAATTGTCCGGCGAAAAATCACGGCATAGCTAACTAGCAAGATGCCATAAATGCTATATACGCCTAGTTTTACTATCTTACAAGTACCGAAAAAGGCACATAGTAAAAGGGTAAGACGAAAGCGATCGTCAAAAAACAGTACCAGCATTACAATCGAGCTACCCCAGAGAAAAGTTTGGTAGCGACGACTAGCTTTGGGCAACAGCAAGGCAGAAAATAGGCAAATAGCGATCGCCGCACACCACAAAATCTCGGAAACGCTGGTCAGCCAGCCGTAGTAGTAGTGGCTAGAGTAAAAAGGATCGATAAATAAGCTATCAATTCGATCTCCCTTACTCTTAATTTTTGCATAGAGGCTTAGTCCGCTGAGGACGAAAATAGTAAAAGCATTTAGCCAAATCAAAATTGGCATGCGTCGAAAATGTCGCCTGCCTCTGTCTAGCCAAGACTCGAATATCTTTAGAGTATGAGATTTTTCAGTCATGGTTAACAACTTTGTATTTTAGCAATTTCATTCTCCATCTTATCCAATTGGAAAATATAACTTGATTAGCTCTAGAAGATAAAGCTATCCGCTATCGGTTCCTAGCTTTGAGGATGTTTTCCTGAATTCAAATTAATTGCGGTGATCTCTACAAAAACTGCTTTCAATTTATATTTAGAGTTATTCACTGATCAGACATCCTACCTATAGTAATTGGCTAAAATTAGTTCGTCTTAAACTTGTCAGCAATCTCTAATCGCCAAAATAGTGAATCTTAAACGCTTTGTTTCTATTGTCATCAGCGTCGCAATCCTGCTTTATATTTATGCTCAAATTGATTTTGTTAACCTAATCGCCGTCTTTAAAAATTGCGATCGCCAGATGTTAGCAGTTAGCTTGGGTATGGTTATCCCCATTACTCTAGTTACTTCGTGGCGCTTACAGCAGCTTGTCCCCAAGCAGAGTTTGGGGTTTGTCGAGTCGAACCGTTTAATTTTGGGAGCAAGTGTCTTAAACATGGTTTTACCTTCCAAAATGGGAGATCTTGCTAAATCCTACTTCATGGCGGAAAGGTCAAATATTAGTGGCAGTTTGGCACTCTCAATTTCTATCTTTGAAAAAACCTGCGATTTGCTTTCCCTACTGCTGTGGTGCGTCTTTGGTTTGCTGCTCTATCCCTCTAAAGATACTTTGTTTTGGACAATGACAGGGGGAGTGGGAGTCGGGCTACTTCTTGGCTTACTGATGTTGGGGTCGGCTCGGTTTGCCAACCGCTTTTTAGCGATCGTCATTAAATATGCGCCAGTAAAATTAAAGCCAAAATTAGAAAAAATGCAGGCTTCTTGGTCAGAAATGCACAATTATTTCTGGTCTGATCGTCGGCAGCTACTAATTATTACGATTACCTCTATTTTTATTTGGTTTTTACACCTATTGCAAATTTGGCTATTTATCTTAGCCTTAAAAGCCATTGCACCTTTTTTAATTAGTTTGGCACTTTCTCCCTTATCT
>JBCBEA010000070.1:0-11346 GCA_038529195.1 Cyanobacteria bacterium J06600_6 | reverse complement strand
GCCACCGCATATAAAAATGCACCGCTTAGTCCTGCAACCACAGCTCCGATAAACTGAGGCGTAAGGATCATTTTTGTCCAGCCGACTAAGACTGTTACTCCCATAAAACCAACGGCTAAACCGATAAACTGCCCTAGAGATAGCTTTTCTTTGAGCCACACCCCAGCGATTATAGTTCCAAACAGCGGAGCAGCAGCATTAAGTATTGAAGAAAATCCCGCAGGTAAGTACAAGGCAGCAAAAGCAAACAGAACAAAAGGAATAGCCAAATTAATACCGCCTAATACCAATAGAGGCTGCCAATTCCGACGCATTTCAGTAATTAAATCTAGATGAGTCGAGACAATCAACAGGGCTATTCCGGCAATTAGCACTCTCAGTTCAATTAATAAGACTGGTCCTAAAATGGGTGCTGCAATTCTCATAAACAAGAAAGAAGCACCCCACACGGCAGCAAGCACCAGTAATTCAATTAATTCGGAAATTTTCATACGGCAGGCAAAGACGATTCAATTAAGTCTCTCTTTGAATCAGAGAGGAGTTGAGAAGAAGTATATTTGGCATTTCGATTTCTAGAAGCTGTATTTTGCGCTCTACACCCCAGCGATAACCACCCAAGCCACCATCACTCCTTAAGACTCGATGACAAGGAATCACCAGGGCGACAGGATTTGCGCCACAGGCACTACCTATTGCTCTGGTTGCATTTGGTTTGTCTAATTCGATAGCAATGTCTTTGTAAGTTCTAGTTTCGCCGTAGGGTATTTTCCGTAATGCCTGCCAAACCTGCCGTTGAAAATCTGTTCCTTGAATATCTAGTGGAAGATTTAAACACGCTGCTGTTCCCTTAATTGAAGCGATAATTGGCTCGATCCAGTCTCTCTGGAAATTTCCTGCAGCTAGAGTGACATTACCAAATTCGCCTTTGAGTGTGCCAATTAAATCTGTGGAGCGATCGCCTAGTTTGACAGTGCAGATTCCTTTCTCTGTCGTCGCTACTAGTAAATATCCCAGAGTGCATTGAGCTACAGCATAGGCAACCTCTCTTGTTTGCCCACCTTTAAACGTTTTCTTGCCGATCAACTTTCCTCTCCTCGATTATTAACTAGCCTGACGTTGGCGATCGCTTTTCTCTACCTAATATTGATCCCCACAGCCGAGATTTGGATCACACTGCACCAGTAACTATATCCAAGGTTAAACATTTTAATTACAAATAGAATACATGCTAGTTACTTTAAATAATCGAATATTGATATGTTGACTTCTAAAATCAGAACTAGGTCTTTGCTGGGTATTACTTTGGCTGCCTGTTCGACGGCGATCGCTTTTCAGACTCCAACTCAAGCACAAAAAGTTGCTAATATTTCTGAGGTATTAGTTGAAGCTTCAGGCATCATTAACCAGCAGCTACCGATGCAAATCGATCCTACCGTTCGCTGGGATTCTACTTTTGCTGGACCAGGAAAATTAATGAACTATAACTACACTCTACTTGCATATTCCTCAGAGGAGCTAGATGGAAACTTGTTTCGTCAGCAGTTCCGTCCTTTTGTTAACAATATGCTGTGTAATGAATCGAGTGCGCAAATTTTCCGCGACAATAATGTTTCGCTTAATGTCAATGTCTATGACAGTCAACGTAGCCTGGTCAGCAGGGTGAAAGTATCTCCCTCTGAATGTCGATAATAGGTCGAGAACCAAGATAATTAAACAAATACTCGATGCTGTAATGATGGCATCTGCTGGCGCACCTGCTGTAAACGTTGAGGATTAATCTCCGCTACTGCTACTCCTGGTGCGTTTCCAGCGTCAGCTAGAATTACACCCCAAGGATCGACAATCATCGCGTGACCGTGGGTATAACGACGCTCGTAGTGATTGCCTGTTTGAGCAGGAGCAATTACATAACAGGTATTTTCGATAGCTCTTGCCTGTAAGAGCACCTGCCAGTGATCTTTACCCGTGTAGGCTGTGAAGGCAGCAGGAATGAATAAGATGTCTGCACCCTGACGAGAAAGATAGCGATAAAACTCGGGAAAGCGAACATCGTAACAGATTGACAGACCAAACTTGCCCAGCTGTTCAGATTCATAGATTGCAGGAATTTCTTTACCCGCCATCACCGTACTAGATTCTTGGTAAGTGTTACCATCAGGAACATCAACGTCAAATAAATGAACCTTTTGGTAATGAGCCACCTGTTTCCCATCGGGAGTGACTAAAGATGCTGTATTGTAAGCCTTTCCAGGGCTATCGCTGACAGGAACAGGAAAACCGCCACCTAAGATAGTAATTTGAAATCTCTGCGCCATTTTTTTTAGAAACTGCTCGGTTTGATCGGCAATTTCCTTTGCCTGAGTCACTTTTTCTATTTCTTTGCCCAGAAAAGCAAAATTCTCAGGGAGACAAACCAGTTCGGCACCCTGTCGGACGGCTAAATCGATCAGTTCTTCTGCTTCGACCAAGTTTTTGGCGAGGTCTGGTTTGCTGGTCATTTGCACTGCGGCAGCGAGATATGGCTTCATGGAAAGACTTTTATTGGTTTGATTTAGCTTTTCTAGAATAAAGCGAAGAGATTGGTTTACGAAACCCTATTTACAAAGCGAAATTTACAAAGCGAATCCTTCGGGCAACAAATCTTTAATAGTTGAAGTTTGCCATCCTTGGCTTCCCTGAAAAATCACCTGGGCATCTTGTCCAAATTCCCAGATTACCTGGCGACAGGCACCACAGGGAGAACAGGGAACATTTTGACTGTTGGTTATGGCGATCGCTACAATTTCTATTGTATCCCTGCCTGTATCTCTACTGTTACCGATTATGGCATTGGCGATCGCATTTCGTTCGGCGCAGATGCTCAAGCCATAGGAAGCATTTTCAACATTACAGCCTGCAAAAATTGCGCCTGTAGAAGTTAAGACCGCTGCACCCACTTTAAACTGTGAATAAGGAGCATAAGCGCTGTCTAACGCCTGGATAGCAGTTTGCATTAACTGTTCTCGTTCTGATGCTGATAATTCTCTAGACACTGTGCGATCGCTCAAACATTTTTGTGTATATCAACAAACAGGTGATAGTCAGATCGAAGCCTGGCTCGAACCCTAGCAATCTTTGCCTAGATCTAAGTTTGTGCTCAAATCTAATCACTTGAGCGCCGAGACAACACCCTGCCCAACTTCGGGTCTACCCTTGGCAACCGCATTGGCTAAGTCATGCAGCATAGTTTCAGTTGTTTCCCAGTCAACGCAAGCATCAGTAATACTCTGACCATATACGGTAGGTTTGCCGTCTTTCGGGATGGATTGATTACCCGCAACTAAATGGCTTTCGATCATTACTCCCACTAGGTTTTGTGAGCCGGCTTCAATTTGCTGATTCAGATTTTCTAAAACTGTCACCTGCTTGAGATAATCCTTGCGACTGTTACCATGACTGCAGTCAACCATAATGCGAGAATTCATGGCTTTATTTTTCAAAGCTGCTGCTGCTGCCTCAATATCTCTGGCTTCATAATTAGGTTGGGCAGCACCCCCTCTTAAGACTAAATGTCCGTCGGGATTACCTGTAGTTCTGACAATACTTGCTAGCCCATCTTGATTAATACCCAAAAAGTGGTGAGGGATTTTAGCTGTCAACATTGCATTAATCGCAGCGTTAAAACTACCGTCTGTACCATTTTTATAGCCAACGGGCATAGACAATCCAGAAGCCATTTGGCGGTGAATTTGACTCTCTGTGGTTCTCGCGCCGATCGCAGTCCAGCAGATCAAATCGGCAATATATTGGGGTGTGATGGGATCAAGTAATTCTGTTGCTGCGGGTAAACCAATGTTAGCCAGATCTAACAACAGCTTTCTGGCAATTCTCAAACCATTATTGATGTCGTAGCTGTTATCCAGCTGAGGGTCGTTGATCAAACCTTTCCAGCCGACAGTGGTACGGGGCTTTTCAAAATATACCCGCATTAAAATTTCTAGCCGGTCCTGATATTGAATTCTCAGCTTGGCTAGCTTTTCACCGTATTCTTGAGCTGCTTCTACATCATGAATCGAACAGGGACCTACTACCACCAAGACTCTTTTGTCTCGACCTTCAAGAATATTACGAATGCGATCGCGAGTTTTAGTTACTAACTGTGCAACCTCTGAGGCAATAGGCAACTCGCTTTTAACAAATGCAGGGCTTAACAAGGGTCTGGTTTCAATAACGTGCAGGTCGCTAGTAGTGTCCATAGTTGGTTATAAAATGATGAATGATTTTTTAGACTTTTTCCTAAACTTCAAGTTTTCAAACTTTAAATATTAGCTACGGGTATGAGATAGAAATACAAGGCTATATAATTATCGCTGATTATTTAACTGGCGTAGCGCAAACAAAGTATATGCAATTTTACTTCCAATCTAGTCTACATTCTTTGTCTAAGGCATGAACTAAGACTTTGTATCTTGTAACTTAAGATGAACCATACAAGAAATTACCCATGTACGGTTATTCTGTAAGACGTATAGCTGTCATAGCTGATTTTTAAGTAATTATTCGCAATTCACAATTTTTTTATGAGTACCCATATTGTTACTGGTGTTGCAGGATTTATCGGTTCTCACCTAGCAGAAACCCTCTTAAAGCAGGGAGATAGGGTTATTGGTGTAGATCAGTTAAATAATTATTACGATCCTCAATTAAAGCAGAACAATTTGGCTGTACTCAAGCAGAATTCCAATTTTAAATTTATTCACGCTGATATTCAAGCATTAGACTGGCAAAAACTACTCAAATCCGTGGACATAGTCTATCACCAGGCAGCCCAGGCTGGAGTCCGAGCCAGTTGGGGAGCTAGTTTCGCCAAATATACCGAAAATAATATCAATGCAACCCAGGTAATTCTAGAGGCAGCAAAGCAGGCAAAGTCTCTGAAACGGCTTGTCTATGCGTCCAGTTCTTCAATTTACGGCAACGCAGCAACGATGCCCACCCCCGAAACCTTATGTCCGCAACCAGTTTCTCCCTATGGAATTACTAAGCTGGCTGGAGAGCGTTTGTGCTGGCTGTATCAGCAAAATTTTGCTGTTCCCGTAACTGCCCTGCGCTATTTCACAGTTTATGGACCAAGACAACGACCCGACATGGCTTTCCATAAGTTTTTCCAAGCTGCAATTGAAGGTAGAGCGATCGACATTTATGGTGATGGACAGCAAACGAGAGATTACACCTTCATTCAGGACATCGTGGCTGCTAACTTAGCTGCGGGGCAGGTGGACGCAGCTATTGGGGAAGTGTTTAATATTGGCGGTGGCAGTCGAGTTACGCTGCTGGAATTACTTGAGATGATGGAACAGGTAATGGGTCAGACAATCAAAAGAAACAGCCTGGGGAACGCGGTCGGAGATGCTCGTCATACTAGCGCCGATATTACTAAGGCACAAAAGATTTTAAATTATGCTCCGCAAATATCTTTGCCCGAAGGACTAACTCAAGAATGGCACTGGATTAAGAATTTATATCTTTAGCATTGAACTGTATTCCTAGTTGCGCTAGAAAACTAAGGGATTAGCAATATCCATTGACTGTAAAAATAGACAAAAAAATAAGAGCCAGGATTAACCTGACTCTTACCTTTGCTTAGTACCCCCAAGGGAAGTCGAATCCCTGTCGCCTCCGTGAAAGGGAGGTGTCCTAGGCCACTAGACGATGGGGGCTTAGGTTTGTTGCTTGCCTTTTCTATTTGCTGCAACGTTTCTAAATATATCGAATATTTTTGCTGCTGTCAACATTTTTGGCAAAAAACTTTTTTGAAGCCAAAATTTTAGCTATAGTCCGTGGCGCATTTGCCGTAATCGCTTTTGAGCAGCAGGATCGAGAGCATTCAATAAAAAACGACCAGAAGGTTTCTTCTTGGTCTGTCTCTTGGTTCTACTTTTAGTTTTCTGGACCGCCTGTTCTACTTCCCTCTCCAGCATTGGAGCAGAAAGCCATTCTGCCCCATAACCAACTACCGTTAGCTGCTGGGCGCGATCGCTGGTAGCGACAATTAGTCGAGTTGACTCTTGCTGGTATTTCTTACGACCAAAAGTGGCACAAAATTTTTCAATGTAGGTGTCGGCGGTTTCCGCAAAAGCAGTGTAGTGCACGGACAAAGCAGCAGTGTGAGTTTCTGTGCTGCGAGGGGTATCTTGATAATGAGCATCAAATACCACTTTGGTGCGATATGCCACTGAGGAAGAATAATTGATTAGTGATTCAATTAATTCGTAACGAGCAGCTTCTAGACCGTGGCGATCGCGGCTTTTTTTTAGGTGAGGCCAGTCGCCGATGATGTTATAACCATCAACGAGCAGTATTGCCTGGTAGGAGGAGGAAGACATTGCAATGGAGAATCCTGAGTGAAATTAAGTGAAGAATTAATTCCATTCTAAGCAAATTCATTAACAAAAAGTTAAATATCGTTAGAAATAGTTCAGCTAACTATTTTTTGATGCCACTAATCTATCTCTGAGAGCCTGGGGATCTCCCTGAGCAACTACTCGACCATTTTCTAATAAAAACGCCCCATCACAATAGTCTAATTCCTCTAAACGGTGAGTTACCCACAAAGCAGTTAGACCTCGCTTCTTAACCAGTTTTCTTACTTGATCCACCAACTCTAGTTGTGTTTCTGGATCGAGCAAAGCAGTCGGTTCATCAAATAAAATTGCCTCGCAGTTACGAGCAATGGCTCCGGCGATCGCAATTCTTTGTTTCTGACCGCCACTGAGGGCATGAATCGGTCGTCTTTCTAATTCTAAAAGATTGACCGCATCTAAAGCCTCTCTCACTCTATGTCGAGTTTCTACCTGAGTCAGGTTCTCGTTGACTAAGCCAAAAGCGATATCTGCACCCACTGTCGGCATAACTAGCTGATGGTCGGGATTTTGAAACACAAATCCCGTTTTGTGTGGCATGACAATTGAGCCAACATCAGGAATCAATAACCCTGCTAACAAACGCAATAAAGTAGATTTTCCGCTGCCATTATTGCCCAGCAGCATCCAAAATTCTCCCTGGGGAACCTGGAGCGAGCAATGTTGTAAAACCGATGCCTCTGTAGACCAGCTAAAGCCAATGTTTTCTACTGTGATAATTGGCAGTTTATCGGACTTGATGTTGGTGGTTAAAGTCATTATTGGTTGACAGCCGCAAAGAACCCAGGCACTCTTCCTTCTGCCATACCGCCCGATTTTTTGTTGACGCTAACTGCACAGATTAAGTTACCTTTGACAGCTACCTTTTTATCATCCTCTTTGTCACAGGTCAGTTCGATCAGATCTGAACTTCCAGAACGCATGGCATCCATAATCTGCTGGTATAGACCTTGAGCTGCATCTGCTTCTTTGCGCTGTACTTGAACTGGCAGGGGAATATCCTGGAGAACGATATCGATAGTGAACATAGAATCTTATTTCTCAGTAATGATGATTATTTGATTATCTTCCAGATTCTCGCAAATTCCCATCTTTATTTGAGTCTAATTCCCCTCAATCTTTATTTTTTCTTCGTTTTTCCTCTAGAAATTTGAGGAGTTTTCTTTTATTATGTGTATTATAAGTAAAGAAAAGTTAACTTTTCTCACAATTGATTCGATGTATGTTCTTGTCGAATCTCTAAATCGTAATTATTCCAACGATCTTAACAGATAAAATCTCGGAGATTTATTTTTATGACAATAGCAGTAGGACGCGCGCCAGCCAAGCGCGGTATCTTCGATGCCGTAGATGACTGGTTAAAACGCGACCGTTTCGTATTCGTCGGCTGGTCTGGTATCTTGCTTTTCCCCTGTGCCTACATGGCAATTGGCGGATGGCTTACCTGCACCACCTTCGTAACTAGCTGGTACACTCACGGTCTAGCTAGCTCTTACCTAGAAGGATGTAACTTCCTAACAGTAGCAACATCAACACCTGCAGACAGCATGGGTCACTCCCTGTTGTTCCTATGGGGACCCGAAGCTGGCTGGAGTTTTACTCGCTGGTGCCAAATCGGTGGTCTGTGGGCATTTGTAGCACTGCACGGTGCGTTCTCTCTAATCGGTTTCATGCTACGTCAGTTTGAAATTTCGCGTCTAGTAGGGATTCGTCCTTACAACGCGATCGCATTTTCAGCACCGATTGCAGTATTCGTATCTGTGTTCTTGCTTTATCCTCTAGGGCAGTCTTCTTGGTTCTTTGCACCAAGTTTGGGAGTAGCGGGTATTTTCCGTTTCATCCTATTTGTCCAAGGTTTCCACAACTTTACCCTCAATCCGTTCCACATGATGGGCGTAGCAGGGGTGCTGGGTGGAGCACTACTATGTGCGATTCACGGTGCAACAGTAGAAAATACGTTATTCGATGATGGTGGAAGTTCCAACACGTTCCGCGCTTTCGAACCAACACAAGCAGAAGAAACCTACAGTATGGTGACAGCGAACCGATTCTGGTCACAGATTTTCGGGATTGCGTTCTCCAACAAACGTTGGTTGCACTTCTTCATGTTATTCGTACCCGTAACAGGGCTGTGGATGGCAAGTATTGGGATTATCGGTATTGCCTTGAACTTGCGTGCATACGATTTCGTATCACAAGAGTTGAGAGCAGCAGAAGATCCTGAGTTTGAAACTTTCTACACCAAAAACATCTTGCTCAACGAAGGTCTAAGAGCATGGATGGCAACACAAGACCAACCACATCAAAACTTTGAATTCCCTGAAGAAGTATTACCTCGTGGTAACGCGCTGTAATAGTTAGAGTGGATTTAAGTTTACTTGGATAAGCAATTGCCCAAGGTGAATTAGGTTTATAGATAGGCTCCTCAACACGAGGGGCTTATCTTTTTAATATATATTCCCAATTTGTTTACTCAGATTGTAAATGCTGCTTACTTGCTCCAATAGCGATCGCTAAATTGACTTAGATCAGCTTTTAATGAGTATGACTATTCTTTTTAGCTACACCACGATAGGCTAGAAGATAATATTTGAAGATGCGAATAATAATGAGTATAGCAATGCGAAGCAAGGACAAGAATCCTTCTTGTTTAAGCAAATGTTCTTAGTAGCGATGTTAATGCAGCCCCAAATTACAGACCAAAATTTGACCTCGGTAAACAAATAATTTACTGACGTAGAAGATATTTTGTTTGTCTGTCTATAACAAAAAGCTTTTAAATACCACGAATAGATTTAGTACGGGATAGTAATTAGTTGTGCCAAAGCCAACAGCCGGCATTATTTATAACGATATTAAGCCAGTCGCCTGCAAGGTAGCCTCAGAAATAACCGAGAAACTAACTGCTTCTGGTTGGGATGTACGCTCAACCACTGGAGTAGGAGGCATCCTGGAGTATTCAACTCCTGGTAGCCCTGTTTGTCATACTCGGATTGAGCAATTAACTCCAAGTAATTTTGATCGAGACATTAAGTTTGCCATTGTGCTTGGGGGAGACGGTACTGTTCTGTCCGCATTTAGGCAGATAGCTCCTTATAAAATTCCACTATTGACAATCAATACCGGGCATATGGGGTTTTTAACCGAAACCTATTTAAGTCATCTAGACGAAGCATTAGAGCATCTGATGGCGCTAGACTATAACATTGAAGAGCGTTCAATGCTGGCGGTTAGAGTATTTCGCAATGATGATCTACACTGGGAGGCCTTGAGCCTCAATGAAATGGTTTTGCATCGCGAACCGTTGACTAGCATGTGTCATTTTGAAGTAAAAATTGGCGATCATGCTCCTGTGGATGTAGCAGCAGATGGAATAATTATTTCGACTCCGACTGGTTCTACGGCTTATGCTTTGAGTGCCGGAGGTCCTGTTTTAACTCCCGATGTTCCTGTCTTACAGCTAGCGCCAATTTGCCCCCATTCACTGGCTTCTCGTGCCTTAGTATTCAGCGATCGCGAACCGGTAAAAGTATTTCCTGCTACGCCGAACAGAATGGTAATGGTGGTTGATGGTAACGGCGGTTGCTATATACTGCCTGACGATCGCATCACAGTAGAAAAATCTATCTATCCTGCACGATTTATTCGCCTAAAATCTCCAGAATTCTTCCGAATTTTGCGAGAAAAATTGGGTTGGGGTCTGCCCCACATTGCTAAACCGACATCCGTAGAGCTGCCATAATTTCGTATAAACTCGATTGTCACCTGGAGATTTTAAAGCTTTGGAAAATAAATCTAGCCTCACCGACTCTTCGATTTTACTTTTAACCGACGATCTAGTTGCTCAACAGGCAAGTCTTGACCTGCAAACTTTGGGTTACTTGCCCGTTATCGAAACAGCAGAAAAAGGATGGTCTAAGCTCAAAAAATATCATCCAGCAATGCTTGTTGTTGATCGCGGTTTTACAGGGAAGCATGGTTTTAATTTGTGTCGTCAGTTACGCGGTGCAGGAGAGCATATTCCGATCCTAATGCTTGTCGAACAAGAAACGGTGGCGGAGAGGGTAGCCTGCATGGAGGCGGGAGCAGACGATTACATCCTCAAACCCTATCACAAGGCAAAACTGCTGTCGCAAATCGAGCTATACCTACATGTCAAGACCGATCCTGTTGAACAGCTTAGGTTTGGTGAGCTAGTTTTAGATTTAACGGCTCGCAGAGCAGTTAGAGGAGAGCAGGTAATTGAGCTAACCATGAAGGAATTTGAATTGCTCAAGTATTTGATGTCTAATCCTCAACAGGTAGTGACTAGAGAAGAAATTCTCGAAAATGTCTGGGGATATGATTATCGTGGAGAATCGAATGTAATTGAAGTATATATTCGCTATTTACGAATTAAACTAGAGAGTCAAAATCATAAACGATTAATTCAAACCGTCAGAGGCATTGGGTATGTTTTACGAGAATAGCTAAAGATTTTAAGTTCTGTGTCGAAGCTAGAACGCAATATTTGGTCGCGAGAAAAAGTTAGCAATATTGCATCTGGAAAAAACAATTAGCGAAATTGCTTAAAATATAAAGATTTTTAGTAATTTTAAGCTGTCAAAATCTTGAATCTATCGACAGAAAGAGTTAAAAGTTGAAGGGAAATATTATCTTTTTCAGTACATAGTTTAATTAAGTGTTTTTACGTATTAGGATATGTGTGTCATTATTAAGACTCACGATTTTAACTTCACTTAAGCACTATTCCTAAAGACTTGCATTAAGCTGTACTGGTTTGTGATCTAAAGCACAGGAAAAACTTTTGAAGTATTCAATAATAGCAGAGCTGTTCAAACTACAGCAGTTTTAAGAATTGCACCTTTCCTAAGCAATATTAATCATGATCTAGTTCGTCAATTTAATCAAAGCCAATCATTATGAAACCAGCCATTTATGCCAA
>JBCBEA010000069.1:0-11379 GCA_038529195.1 Cyanobacteria bacterium J06600_6 | reverse complement strand
CTCCTGTCTTTAAAGATTGGAAAAATGGCAAATACAAAATAATTAGTTTTTATGCCAAAAAAGCTCGTGGCATGATGACCAGCTATGTAATTAAAAACCGTCTGACAGACATTAATAAGCTACAAAATTTTGCTGAGGCTGGCTATAGCTATAATTCTGAACTTTCTGATTCTCAGCATCCAACTTTTACTCGGCAGCTAGAAAGCTAAGGCGAGAAAACTAAAGCGATTGTTTTAAATGCTAAGTTTGGGCTAAGTTTGGTTCTTTCTGTCAGGCGATCGCCGCGTTATGGGTTTCCAGACTTTTGTAACAGTCAAATATACATAAATCCATATCTAGTAGGCAGAAACCGTCATATCGGTTGCAGGCATGACTAAAGCGTGAATTGAAACAAAATTACCTTACGAAGTGCTTTCCTTAGTGCAGTCCCTCTGGTAGATTAATCCTAGCCCCGAATTTAAGAATTTATTTGAATTTATCTTAAGACTTGGGTAATTTTTATTAATTTATTTAACAAGCAATTAGGAGGAAAGTTACAGTGGCGAAGAAGACTGTCGCGAGTTTGACAAGTGCAGATGTTTCTGGAAAAAGAGTTTTAGTCAGAGCTGATTTTAATGTTCCCTTAGACGATAGTGGCAACATTACCGATGATACTCGTATCAAAGCTGCCCTACCAACAATCAAAGATTTGACTGGTAAAGGTGCGAAGGTAATCTTGTGCAGTCACATGGGTCGTCCCAAAGGTGAAGTAAAAGAAGAATTGCGCTTGACTCCTGTTGCGAAAAGACTTTCCGAGCTATTGGGACAAGACGTTACTAAATGTGATGATTGCGTTGGCGATGGCGTTGCTGCTACCGTTGGTGGCATGAGTGATGGTCAGGTTGTGCTGCTAGAAAACCTCCGTTTTCATAGTGAAGAAACTAGCAACGATCCTGAATTTGCTAAACAGCTAGCTGCCAATGCGGATCTATACGTCAACGAAGCTTTTGGTACTGCTCACCGTGCTCACGCCTCCACAGAAGGCGTAACAAAATACTTGAGTCCTAGCGTTGCTGGATACCTAATCGAGAAAGAATTAGATTATCTTCAAGATGCAGTAGACAACCCCAAACGTCCCCTAGCGGCAATTATTGGTGGTTCGAAAGTTTCGAGTAAAATTGGCGTAATTGAAACTTTACTCGATAAATGCGACAAGCTGCTGATTGGTGGCGGTATGATCTTCACTTTCTACAAAGCTCGTGGTTTAAGCGTTGGTAACTCTTTGGTGGAGGAAGATAAATTAGAATTAGCCAAATCTTTAGAAGCTAAAGCCAAGGAACAGGGTGTTGAGTTACTTCTACCTACTGATGTAGTCGTAGCTGATAACTTTGCTCCTGATGCTAATGCTAAAACTGTCAGCATCAATAATATCCCTGATGGCTGGATGGGCTTAGACATTGGGCCAGATTCTATTAAAGTATTCAACGATGCTCTAGGTGACTGTAATGCAGTTATCTGGAATGGTCCTATGGGCGTATTTGAATTCGATAAATTTGCTGCGGGTACTGAATCTATTGCTCATACTTTAGCTGGCAAATCCGATGCCGTTACTATTATTGGTGGTGGTGATTCCGTCGCTGCTGTCGAGAAAGTTGGTGTAGCCGAAAAAATGAGCCACATTTCGACTGGTGGTGGTGCGAGTCTGGAGTTGCTTGAAGGTAAAACTCTTCCTGGTATCGTTGCTTTAGATGATGCTTAAATAATTGACAATTGAAAGTTAACGACGATTTGACTGGCGTTAGCTTTCTAACTCTTTTTGGTCTGTAGACTAGCTATCGTTATTCTGCAGGCTTTTTTTGTTACACACTAAATATGGATTCTAGTTGATTTGTATAGCGATCACTATCTTGCAGCCTGAAATCATGAGAATATCTTCAAAGCTTATGGCTTATGGCTTAGAGCCTAGAGCTAAAAATGACTTGATGTTATGCCCTTGTGGTACAAACAAGACACAACCTTAAGTTGTCACGAATAACTAGGATCGATCAAAAAGGCTTTTATGGAGAAATGAGGAGCAGTGGCTTTAATTTTTGCTAGTTTTAATTTGTTCAATTCGGAAATAGGAATAGCGGATATTCCCCTAGTTAAAATTGTGGCGGTAATTGTGGTGATTACCCTCGCACAAATATTTAGAAAGCTTTTTTCCGCGATTATTATCAAGTATTTTGAGGATTTAACTAGTAAAACCGAATCGGAATTAGATGACGAGTTGATTGCTATTCTCAAGCAACCTCTAAATTGGCTGATCGTAGTTGGGGGAATTAGCCTCGCAAAGTTAATTTTGATCGGCGAGCTAAATCCAGCTATCAATGAAACTCTAGATAACCTGATTGGTTTGCTAGCGATCGCTTTATGCGCCTGGGTTATTTTTCGCGCCTCGCCTTTGTTGGGAGAGCTATTGGGCAACCTCGCCCTAGAAACCGAAACCGAACTCGACGATCTAATCGTTCCTTATTTACCCCGACTGTTTCAAACGCTAGCTATTGCGATTGTGGTTCTCAAGGCGGGAGAGGTTTTACTCGGTGCTTCGGCGGGAGCCTTAGTCGGCTTGATCGGCGGAACAGGAATCACCTTAGGTTTGCTGCTCAAAGATATTGTCTATGACTGGTTTTGTACCGTAATTATCTTTAGCGATCGCCTTTATCGTATTGATGATGTTCTTAAGGTACAGGGTATAGATAAGCTGCTAGTCGTTAAAAATATTGGCGTGCGCAGCACCACTCTCTGTATTTCCAGTCAAAATTCCCTAATCAAACTGCCCAATTCCAAAATGATTACGGGTATCGTTGAAAACTGGTCGCAAAACCCCGACGAAGAACAGTTGTTTGGCATTGATATTACGCTGCAAATTGACGATATTACCTCCGCTCAAACCGATCGTATTTGCAATACTATCCGTCGTTTCCCTAAGGAAATTGAGCATTTAAGCGATCGCTTTACAGTCTGGTTTAGCGGTATTAATCAGAACGCCAGAATTATTAAAATTCAGGCATTTGCCGAGACGGATAATGTCAAGTCCTATCGGGCTATTTGGTCAGCAATTAATTTGAATATTTTACAGGTGATGGAACAAGAAGGTATTGAACTGTTTGCCTCTACTCCTATTGCTATTTTGCCCAGCGATACGGCAGCAGAAATGGAAGAGATTGCGGTTAAGCATTAATGTATTGGCAAAATATTTAGACCAAATTAATGAGCAAATCTAGTAGTTAATGCTGTTTAATTTTCCAACCTGCTAAAGTCGGGGTAAAGTCAGAATCAAAGACCGTCGAGCGATCGTAATAGACTTCGTAAGGATAATTTAGAGAAAGTTTTGCTCCCCTCAAGTCAGCGCCAGAAAAATCTGCCTTGGCTAGATAGGCTGACTGTAAATTTGCCGATTCTAAGACTGCCGACGAAAAATTTGCCTGCTCTAAATGTGCTGATTCTAAATTTGCTTGCTTTAAGAAAGATCTGCTAAAGTTCGTTTCGGTTAAAATCGCCTGAGTCAGATTTGCCTGGTTTAAATTAACTCGAATCAAGCTAGAGCGGTTTAGATTAGCCTTAATTAAGTTTGCCTGTCTTAAATTAGAGCCATTGAGAGTAACGCCAATTAAGCTAACTCCCTTCAGCGAAGCTGACCGCAAATCGGTATTAGAAAAGTCTTTTTCCCCTTTTGCATAACTGCGGACTAATTCATGGGGTGGAATACTAACGGTAGTTTTCGGATCATAGACATTAAACATGTGAGCTAGAAAAAAATCAACGGTAGTCTGCTGTAGATAGCCCTGATCGACAGCTATACGGTGGAATCTCATTTTTTCTACTGATTTTTTTTGTATCTTTAAGATCTCGTTGATTTGCGAGATTTCTAATAGCCCAGATTCCTTGAAATAATATGGCAGCGGTTTTCGCGATCGCTCTGCTAACATTGCCGACCATCTTTGAGCAAAAAAATCTACGGTTACCTGTTTGACCCAACCGCGAACCACAAATATTTCACTCAGCTCCATACCGTGGGACTTTTCTTCTTGTTTAGCAAGCTGAATTTGACTCGCGGAAATCAAGCCTGCTTCTAATAATAGTTGTTCTATCAATTTGTGATGATGCAAAACAAAGTTATCCAATATAGTTTGGAAGTTAAAAAGCTATTGAGGTCAAGCTGAAGTGAGAATTGCAAGAACCATCTAATAGCCAAGATTACCGCTCGAGATTGTTTAGAAAGACATCATAAAACTGTCTCAACAACTACAGTCTATTGCTGATAATTGCTTAAGTCAAGCCAGGGAATCTAGAAAATTAGTAGCTTTAGACAAAATTAACTAGGGCGTGTCATCAATTAGAAAATGCGATCGCTTCGGAAGCTTTAAAATGATTGCAAGAAGAACTAAAAAAAATGTCAAATTGTGACTAAACGTTATAGCTTGAGGGATGACCAGTGGGAAAAAATTGAGAACTTACTTCCAGGAAGAGAAGGAACGGTAGGAGTAACCGCCAAGGACAATAGATTGTTCGTTGAAGCAGTACTATATCGTTACAGATCAGGTATTCCCTGGAGAGATTTACCATCTAGATTTGGCGATTTTAGAGTAATACATACAAGACATAGCAGGTGGAGTAGAAAAGGAATCTGGGAAACGATTTTTCAGCATTTATCAAAGGACATAGATAACGAATATCAGATGATTGATGCCACAATAGTTCGAGCGCATCAGCACTCTGCTGGCGCGAAAAACAGTGATAAAAAAACGAGTGTATTGGCAGGAGCGTCGGAGGATTAAGCACTAAAATTCATGCTGTTTGTGATGCGCGAAGGGCAAAGCCCTTCCAGTCGTCTGACGACGATCTGCGCGGACGCGCTGCGGGAATCCAACTCAGTTTTATCTGACTCCAGGACAAGCTCACGATCTACAAGGTGCAGATGCTTTATTACCAAAAGTCGAAGCCGATTTTTTCCTAGCAGACAAAGCTTATGATGCTCAAGAAAGAGTAATCGACAAACTTCGAGAAAAAAATTGCCAAGTTGTAATTCCATCTAAATCGAGTCGAATTCAGCCACGAGAATATGACCAGCATCTTTATAAAGCTCGTCACCTGATTGAAAACTTTTTTGCCAAACTGAAGCAGTATCGAGCGATCTCAACTCGCTACGATAAAACAGCAGTTAACTTTCTCGGCTCTATTTATCTTGCTTCTTCTGTCGTCTGGCTTAATTGATGACACGCCCTATGCTTGCCAACGAACTGTGTCTGTATCTGTATTTTCTAATTGACGATCTGCCCTAGGTTCAGCCTCCATTTTGCGAAAAAACCACCGTAAAGACAGTACCCTGCTCAATTTCGCTGGCAACGCTAATATTGCCCTGATGATTTTCGACGATCGCCTTAACAATCGCCAGTCCCAAACCTGCTCCTGTTGGGCTGTTTATCTGGCGCTGGGAAGAACGAGCCGGATCGCCACGATAAAAGCGATCAAAGATATGAGGTAGAGATGATTCAGGAATTCCTTTGCCATTGTCTTTGACCTTTACCTCTAGCTCGTATTGATGGCTTGCTTCTCGTACCCGAATTGGTTTGATTGTTGGTTCGATTAGCTCTAATTCAACTTCTATAGAAGCCTCCGTAGACTCAGTGGAGTCGGTATGTTCGATCGCGTTAGAAATAAGGTTGGTAAATAGACGAGATAGATAGTCCCAGTCTCCCTGCATAGTAAAAATATCTTCTTCATTTAGCTCGGTGGCCAAATTTTTTGGTTCGACAATATGTAGAGACAGAAATAACCCTTTTTGGGTAGCAGCAATTCTCTGTTCTTCGATCACGTCGATCAATAGAGCATCGAGGGGAACAGATTGCCAATCTAGCTGCACCATCCCGCTATCAGAACGGGCTAAAAACAGCAGATCGTTGACCAATCTGCCTAACTTTTGGGTTAATCGCTCGATAATCTGTAGCTGTCTCTGCTGTAGCTGGGGTTCTGCCTCGGGGTAGTCTAGCGCCATCTGGACATTAGTCTGAATTGTGGCAATCGGATTCCGTAATTCATGAGACGCGTCGGCAGTAAACTGTTTCAAACTTAAATAGGAAACCTGAATTGGTTTGATGGCAATTCCCGATAAAAACCAGCCAATTCCGCCGACACAGACAATCATCAGGCTAATACCAATGACTAAATCTCTCGTTAGCTGTTCGATTGGCTTAGTTACCTCAAACCAGGGATGGCTAACCCGCAAATAGCCAAGGACACGCTCTTCTAAAGCCACCTTCTGAACAATTTGGCGAAATATACGTTCGTTGCTCAAATAAACAGTTTCGCCACTACGGTTGAGGTGTAAAGGATAGTCAATTGGCTGTTCAAAAGTAGACCAGAGTAATTCCTGCTGTGGGTTAAACCATTCCAGATCAATGCGATCGTCTTCTAGATTATTGGCATTTTGGCTAAAGCTTGCATCAACATTCACTCCATATCGACCCTTTGTTTCTGCCAGCGGTTGAATTACCAATGAACGGTCAACCACTTCCACTACGTGCTTTAACGTGTCGTCAATGCGATCAACCAGAGTTGTGCGGACATAAAAATATACGCCGATCGCAAATAGCAGCAACAAGACTGCCGTTACCGTCGTGTACCACAAAGCCAAACGCCGACGAGTTGATTGAAATAGTAAGTTCATTTACAGAATGTTGATTCTTGAATAATGAATAATGAATAATAAAACTAATGATTGATAGCTGATAGCTAATTACTAGTAGTCAGGCACAACAGGCAAAATGCTCGTTTAAAACTCAAATAATAATGCAAGACTTTTTTCAAAACGTTTCCCGCTACCCTCGCTATCTAATTAGCTTTACTTTAGGCATCTTTTGGTTTTTTCTCCAGCAGCTTCAGCCATTTCTCAAAAATCCCGTCACGGCGATCGCTCTAGTTGGCTTTTTTGTCGGCGGTTTCTCTCTTCTCTATTTAACCCTAGAAGCGATGCTAGGCATTAGCTAGCTATTTCTGCGCTTTTCAAACAGGTAGACTAAATCGAATAAACAAAAAAGTTTAGGGCTTGGAGCTACGATCTAACTAATTAATAACGCAGTCTACAGAGCAAAAACGGCTATATGATTCCTATTAACGACGAAAACCCGACTAGTACTACCCCGGTGGTAGTATATGCCCTGATTGCGATTAATGTAGTCGTTTTTTTGCATCAGATGACTTTGGGGAGAGGAGTTGAAGGCTTTTTTCAACTATACGCTGTTGTTCCCCAACAGTTGAGTGCTAGCTTTAATGGCATTTCGGTAAATCAACCCGTACCAGAGATTCTGACCCTAATTACTTCACAGTTTTTGCATGGGGGTTTAATGCATATTGGCGGGAATATGCTGTTTCTCTGGACATTTGGCGATAATATCGAACACGATCTGGGTCATGCCAAGTTTCTTTTGTTCTATTTAGCCTGTGGGGTTTTGGCAGCCTTGACTCACTGGTTTTTTGGCATGCAGTCAGGAGTACCCACCGTTGGTGCGAGTGGCGCGATCGCAGGAGTCATGGGAGCCTACATTATTAAGTATCCCAAAGCAAAAATTGTCACAATTCTGCCCCTATTTATTATTTTTACTACCGTCCGTATCCCCGCCGTCTATTTCCTCGGCTTTTGGTTCGTTCAGCAGGCGTTTAGTAGCGTGGCATCACTTGGCATGCCAGAGGGTGGCGGGGTTGCATATTGGGCGCATTCGGGAGGCTTTGTCTTTGGCGCAGTTCTAGGCTGGATGTTGGGATTATTAAGGGATTGACGATTGCTCCCTTTCCCCTTTTTCCTTTTGCCTTAACCAGTCCTAACAGATAAATTAGCGCCTAATGCCAATCATCAATTCAGCACTTCTTTTAACTGATGCTGTTGCCATAAGGACTGATAGAGTCCTGTTTCACCAACTAAGCTAGAGTGAGTACCGTTTTGCACGATTTTGCCCCGATCCATAACTAAAATGCGATCGCAGGTTGCTGCAGCAGAAAGCTGATGGGAAATAAAGATCACGGTTTTACGATCCGTAGACGAACTTAGACTGTCCAAAATTTTGGTTGCCGTTTCATTATCAACGCTAGAGAGGGCATCATCCAAAATCAACACCTTGGCATCCGCAATCAAAGCCCTAGACAGAGAAGTGCGCTGTCTTTGTCCGCCAGAAAGAGTAATTCCTCGCTCACCAACTAAAGTTTCGTACTCTTGGGGAAAAGTCAGAATTTCAGGGTGAATTTGTGCCTGTTTAGCCGACTGAATTACTTCAGACGTATCGGCTAGTGGTTCACCGTAGCGGATATTGTTTTTAATAGTTGTACTAAATAGAAAGCTGTCTTGGGGTACATAGGCGATCGCCTGACGCAGGCTGCCTAGTTCTAACTTAGTAATGTCACTATCGTCTAAAAATAGCTCTCCCCCCTCGACGTTGAGCAGTCGCGGAATCGCATTCGCCAAAGTGGATTTTCCCGAACCAATTGAGCCAACAATTGCGACTCTTTCCCCTGGCTTAATCTGAAAGTTAATGTCATAGAGTGCAGGAATGTCAGAACCTGGATAGCTATAAGTTAGGTTCCGCGCCGTAATTTCTCCCCGAATATCTTCCCGTTCGAGAACGATGGGATTCGAGCTATTTTGGATTTTTGGTTTGGCTTGAGTAATCGACTCTACCCGATCAATACTCACCTCTCCCTGCTGATATGCCGAGATAGTAAACCCAAGTAAGGCAGTTGGAAAGACTAAACGCTCTACAAACAGCACCAGCTTAATAAAGCCACCAACGGTAATCTGTCCATCGGCGATCGCTTTAGTACCCACAAATAATAGAATCAACAGACTGATATAAGAAATTCCTTCAATCACCGGGAAAAGCAAGTTTCTAGTTTTCGCCAGCTTTAGATTTGCTGCCAGCAGTTCCTGATTTTTTTGTCTAAAAGCTTCTCGTTCTTGGTTTTCTTGAGCATAAATTCTAATTAGAGCCATCCCGCTCATATCTTCCTGGATCAGTTCACTGAGATCGGAAAGCTTCTCCTGAATCTCTTCCTGATAGAGCCGTAGCTTCCCACTAAATAACTGCACCGTCATCAACATGACTGGATATACGGCGATCGCTAGTACCGTCAACCTCACGCTAATGCGCAGCATTGCGGGCAATGTAAAACTGTAGGCAAAAATAATGTTAATAAAGCTCAGTACGGCAAAACCCACCAGGCGACGAATGTTATCCACATCGCTAGTTGCGCGGTTAATTAAGTCTCCAGAGGTATTATTCGAGAAATATCCAGGTTCAATTTTGAGCAGGTGTTGGAAAATACGCTGTTTCAGACTAAATTCCACCTGTCTGCCTACACCAAAAATTGAGGTGCGAGAATACATCCGAAAGCACCACATAACTACCGACAGCAATAGTAGCAAGACTGCCGTCTGCGAAAGCTGTCCGAAACTGAAGTCTCCCTCCAGGCGATCAATGCTGTCTCCAATCAGAGTCGGGATGTAAACTCCCAAGAGATTAACAATCAAGAGTGCGATCGTACCGAGTAAGATCATTCGCCAATAGGGACGAAGGTAGTTGCCTAATTTTTTGAGCCTAGAATTTGCCATCTACAAATCTTAACAATTTTTTCGCCAATGACAAATACCTAGAAGGGATGAATTATTAGGATTGAGGGCGGAGGAACTGCCTGGCAATTACGACAACTTGAGAAATTTTTTGAGAAAAATACACAATAATATTATTTAAATGCTCCTTATCCTTCATCCTTTATCCCTCATCCCTTCGTAATTTCTATCTTTTCTCCATCGGCACATAGGGTGCGTTATGTTCGCCTGTATAGATCTGAGTAGGACGAAAAATACGGTTTACACCAAGCTGTTCTTTCCAATGTGCCAACCAGCCTGCTACGCGAGCGATCGCAAAAATTGGTGTAAACAAATCGCTGGGAATGCCGAGTTTACTGTAGACTAAGCCCGAATAAAAATCGACGTTGGGATAAATTCCTTTGTGTCCTAACTTGGCTTCTACTACCTCTTCTAGTTTTACTGCCAGTTCATAGTAGCGATCGTGTCCCGTCTCGCTAAACAAATCGATAGCTAGTTCCTGCAAGATCTTAGCGCGAGGATCTTTGACCTTGTACACTCGATGACCAAAGCCCATAATCTTCTGCTTATTAGCAATCAAATCGGAGATGTAGGGTTCCACATTATCAGGTGAGCCAATGCGTTCTAACATCAACAAAACTTCTTCGTTTGCCCCACCGTGTAAAGGTCCTGCTAAAGTCCCAACTGCAGATGCGACTACCGCATAAGGATCGGTCAGCGTTGATGCGGTTACCATTGCCGAGAACGTTGATGCATTGATCGTATGTTCGGCGTGCAGAGTCAGACAGGTATCAAAAATCTTCGCCTCCAAAGGATGGGGAATCTTTTCTGTCAGCATATACAGAAAGTTAGAAGCATAGTCCAGGTCATCATTCGGCATAACCGCATCATTTCCTCGACGCATTTGGTGAAACGAAGCAACCATTGTCGGAATCTTTGCCAGAATTCGGACTACCGCTTTTCTAATATATTCAGGGTCGTCTAAAGCACGTCGAGCATAAAATAATCCTAAGGCTGCTGCTGATGTTTGCAATGCATCCATTGGATGTCCCGACTCTGGACAGCATTTCATCATGTCCCGAATCCGATACTTGATGCGACGGTGAAACAAGATCTGTGTTTGAAAATCCTTTAGCTCTTGGGCACTGGGTAAGTGTCCCCAAATCAACAGGTATGCTGATTCCAAAAAAGTGCCACATTGCGTTAGTTCTTCGATCGCAATTCCGCGATACTCTAAAATTCCTTTTTGACCATCAACAAAACTAATACTAGATTTAGTTGCTGGTATTCCTTCTAAACCTGGCTTGTATTCACAAAATGTTGCCGTCATTGATTTTCCCGTATAAATTTTAAGATAATATATGTGTTTGAAAATACCCTAAATCCAGTCTCCTAGGGGTCATGAAAGTTACTGAAAGCGAGATTAAAACGTATGTTCTTCGGCGTTATGCTGGATCTTTCTTCGGTAATGTCTCGCAAAATTTAGGCAAATACTGCCCGGCTTTACTCTTGCTGCGGGGCATAGCCTTGGCTATCTCTAGAAAATGAATAAGAATGATACTTGCTGATTTTAAGCACTGTCATAAATGAAAGTATACTATTTTGTCGTCGTCTCAGATTACGAAGTGGCAATTCAACCTCTCAGATTAGCTTGAGAATCAGAGTATTTTAGCGACTGAGTGTAGCGGAATTAAACTGAATAGGATCATCTGTGTAATTCAATATACTTTTATTGTAATCCCCAGGAGCGAATGTTAATTACC
>JBCBEA010000068.1:0-11438 GCA_038529195.1 Cyanobacteria bacterium J06600_6 | reverse complement strand
CACAAAGGCGCTTAGTTCGTCGTGTGCGACGACTGGAAGGCTTCGCCTTCGTAGCCTTTTTAATTTATGTATTTTTCCAAACAGCTAAACAAATTGCCAATAGCATTACATATTTACCAACACCCTTTTTTTCTAGAGATCGCCGTTTAAACGCCAAGTGAACTAATCAATAAAGCTAGGATAGTCGAATATTTTTGATTTTAAAGCTAGTTAGAAACTCAAAATGAGTATTGATTCTCAAAATAAACGCAACTTTTTGATAATTGCTCTATTAATCTCTTTAGTTCCAGTTCTATATTGGCAGTTAAACAAAATTGGATTGATTCCCCCCGCCAATTATTTCTTTACGCAATCTAGCCAGGAAAAAACTATTGGGAGATCGCCTACGCCAGAATTGCTAAACTACGATCGCTCGCTTGAGCAGATAATTTCTGAGCCGATCGACAAATCGCTGACAAAAATTTTGATTGACAAGTCAGACTATCAGCTTACTCTTTACTATCAAGATCGAGCCGTAAAATCTTACCCAGTTGTTTTAGGTAAAAATCCTCAGGGTGATAAACGTCAGGAAGGCGATTTTAAAACCCCAGAAGGAATGTTTAAAGTCAGAGATCTCTATCCCCATCCCCAGTGGTCAAAATTTATTTGGCTAGACTATCCCAATCAAGAATCTTGGCGCAAGCACTTAGCAGCAAAACAGCAGGGAGAAATACCCTTAAGTAGCACCGTCGGCAGCGAGATTGGGATTCACGGTGTGCCCAAAAATGGCGATCGCCTAATTGACGAACAGTCTAACTGGACGTGGGGATGTATTTCTCTTAAAAACAGAGATGTTGATGAGCTTTACAGTGCGATCAAAGTTGGAACAGCAATTGAAATCGCGCCTTAAAAAAATTAAGGTCCCGAAAAGACTGCATCTTCTATATCTTGACGGCTGAGAGAATATTTAAACGAACGACTGAGATTTTGGTCTGTCTGAGGAGCATCATAGTAGCGCACAGTTAATTCTTCTGTTTCGAGACAAATCTCTGCTTTCCAGGCTGATTCCTCTAGATTCCAACAGTGGAGATTTTCGCGATTTTGTTCGCACCCCTTATTTCTTAACCAGTCTTCAATTGTTGGCAGGGTGTGATTGTAAAGAGGAGTATCTGCTTCTGGTAAACTCACTAAAATATTTCTTAGACTTGAATAGGACGTATTAAAGATTTTATCTTATTCCATCTTCAAGCTGTATTCTCGTTACAGTCTTCATTATTCTGTTTAACAACTGCTGTAAAATATGAGGTGCGATCGCCTGAAGTACAGGGCAGATAAAACTAATCCCAATCTCTAATTCTCAATAGCTCAATTTAATTTTCCAACTACTTTTTCCAGTCTTTAGATATACATATCCTTATGCCTGATCAAAAATTAGATACTAAAGCTTTTAAACGTTCCTTACAGCAGTCAGAAAACTATCATCGTCGTGGTTTTGGACATGAAGAAGAAGTATCGGGAACCATGAATTCGGAGTATCAAAGCGATTTGATCCAAACAATTCGCGATCATAATTATCGTTTAGAACAGGGTGAGGTGACAATTCGTCTGGCAGAGTCTTTTGGTTTTTGCTGGGGTGTAGAAAGAGCGATCGCCATGGCGTATGAGGCTAGAGAGCATTTTCCTGATGAGAAGATTTGGATCACTAACGAAATTATTCATAATCCGACGGTTAATCAGCGTTTACAGGAAATGAACGTTGGCTTTATTGAACTGGTTGGCGAAGAAAAAGATTTTAGCGTCGTTGATTCTGGAGACGTGGTAATTTTGCCTGCTTTTGGCGCGAGCGTCCAAGAAATGCAGCTACTCAACGATAAAGGCTGCAAAATTGTTGATACTACCTGCCCTTGGGTATCAAAAGTTTGGAATTCCGTCGAAAAACACAAGAAAAAAGACTATACCTCAATTATTCACGGAAAGTATGCCCATGAAGAAACTGTAGCGACGAGTTCCTTTGCCGATCGCTATTTAGTTGTCCTAAATTTGGCGCAGGCGGAATATGTGACCAACTATATTCTCCATGGTGGCGATAGAGAAGAATTTCTCACTAAGTTTAAAAATGCCTACTCAGATGGTTTTGATCCTGACCGAGATTTGTTTAGAGTTGGGATTGCCAATCAAACTACGATGCTCAAAAGCGAAACCGAGCAAATTGGCAAGCTGCTCGAACAAACGATGCTTAAAAAGTTTGGTCCGACAGAATTAAACGAGCATTTTATGAGCTTTAATACCATCTGCGATGCGACTCAAGAAAGACAGGATGCGATGTTCGATCTAGTTAAAGAAGATTTATCTTTGATGATTGTAATTGGTGGTTTTAATTCTTCCAATACGACTCACCTACAGGAAATTTCCGTTGAGCATAATATTCCTTCCTATCACATTGATAGTGTTGAGCGAATTATTAATCGCGATTGCTTAGAACATAAGCCGTTAGAACAGGATGTCCAAATCGTCAAAAATTGGCTTCCCCAAGGCAAAATTACCGTTGGCGTTACCTCTGGGGCATCTACACCCGATAAAGTTGTGGCAGATATAATCGAGAAGATATTTGACCTAAAAGCAGCAGCGATGGTGTGAGGTAGTAGGCAGTAGGGGTTTTTGGCAAAGAACCTCTGGCTAGTTAATCATGATTGTGCATCAGAAATACACGGCAGATGAAATTGCAGCACTGCAAACAGTATATGAGCAGGCAATATACGAGGTTTATAACGGCGAGGAAACAATCCCGTTGCATATTGGTTCATGTTGCCCAAGGCTAGACGAATTAATTGTTCAGGAGTCTCCGCATAACTGCAATTATTGGGCGTTAGTCACTGCTCATAACCCCCGTTCTCAATCTTTATCGACAAATGAGAATCAAGAGCGCCATTACAGGTTAGTCAAACATTTACAAGAGTTAAAACTGCCTTATTTACCAGGGGTAGGGAAAGATGCCAGTGGTATTTGGACTCCCGAAGCAAGTCTCTGTATTTTGGGCATTGAATTAAATCAGGCAATCTCTATTGGAGAAAGGTTTAATCAAAATGCGATCGTCTACGGTGAGCTAAATAGACCGATAAGACTCCAGTGGCTATAGTTGTGGAGCATCAGTATTGAGTGCAGCTAATTGAAGAATATTATGCTCATGACTAAATTAGACTTCCCCTCGATTAAAAATTTCAATTTATATTTTATTTTGGCTATTTGTTCCGTTTTTATTGGGTTGCCAACAAAAATTTTAGCCGAAACTCCACTTCCATCAGCAAATCCGACTTTACTGAGTCACAACAGCGATAGTCAACTATCAGAGGTACAGGCCTATGCAATTAGCAAATATAATTATTGTGATGCTTCCTTGCTAGCGGATTTATGGGGTCAGCCAATCTATCAAGCTAAAGCCCGCATCGGCAGAAAAGTTATTTGGCAAGCAGGTGGAATACCATATCTAGAACAAATGCTGGTTGATGCTCGCGTAACGGCGATCGCCTCTGGAACTTCTCGATGTCAGTATATTGACATGGGTTATACGTACGATGATGCCGTGGTTTTGGCAGAATTTTGGGGAGATTCTGATCCTTGGGAAGCAAAGGTAAGGATCAAAAACAATTTAATCTTGGGTAATCAGGATGCAGTAGACTCTGCTTTGAGACAAGCGAAAAATCAGTAGCGAGCAAAATATCATGCTGGATTGGCAAATTGGCATAGAAATTGAATTAATTGCCCCTCCAGGATTGAGCCGATCAACTTTAGCGAAACAACTCTGTCCTAAAAATGGTAGGGTTGAGCGCTTTTTTCATCTGCAGTCCGAACTGAGTCAGGTATCTACTACCCCTGTATTTGACAATTTAACTCCTGGGTTTGCAGTCTTTGATGACTCTGGGAAGCTAATTGCTAAATGTGTAGACGATATTACTCTCAAATATGATTGTCAGCATAGTGCCCCTCCAAAATCGGGATGGTATCGGCTGGTTAGCGACGATCGCCGATTTTTAGAACTAATCATTCAGCAATGCGATCCAAATGCCTCTTTATCGGACGTCCTAAATCCCCTCGCCTATTTGTTTGGCACTAAGCTAGAATCCAATCAGGGTAAAAAAATGTTCAAGGCTGTTGATCGTCAGGGTGATTCAATTGCGATCGCTACCTCTTTGCCTGGAGAACGAGAGCGTCCCTGCGAAATTGTTACTCCCATTTTGCGGGATAACTATCGACAGTATTTGTCTAAACTATTAGCTACTGCAACAAAATTAGATTTTAGCATTCCCCAAGAAGGTGCAACCCATATCCACTTTGATGCTGCTGCTTTAGCCGATACCCGCATTTTTTGTAATTTGGTCAATCTTTTCTGGACTTACGGCAAGATCATGCGGTGTTTGGTCGGAACAAATCCCCACTGTCGCCGACTGGGTCAACTTCCTCAATCTTTATGGTTATTAGTTAACGATCCTACTTTTCAGCAACTACCGTGGTCGTTGGCAGTTTTACAGCTGAAGCAGCTACAGCTGACTAAATACTGTGATTTTAACTTTAAAAACTTAGTTTATTTTACCCAAGATAAATATACGCTAGAGGTACGAATTTTTCCTGTCTGGCTAGAAGCAGAGTCGATAGTCATGGCTGCCGAATTAATCGTGAGCATGCTTCAGCTAGCGGTCGCCTCTCCCTATCTTTCTCAAAAAGAAAGCTTCAATCCAGATTCCTCTCAGGTGCACAAATTTTTGTCCCAGCTACCGCTATCAGATCAAACCTATAAATTTTGGGTCAATCAAGCGCGCTCCAATTTTTAGCATCAATTTATCGATTTTTTGGGCAGGCGATCGTTATTTTCCAGCATATTTTTAGTCGGAGCCAGGTGCTATGATAATTATTGGCTGGGACTGTACAACCTATCATATATAGTCTCTAGCAGCCAGAGATAAAATTGCTAATCATAGCCAGGCTAAATTAAGTCACAAATATAGATGCCATTTGCCAACCAGGTCAAAAATTTCTTTTATTTGGGTTGTTTAATCCTCATACTTAGTCAGCTAGGGGGAATGGATCGAAGTGAAAGATCTGGCTCTTGGCAGCGTTCACGCCAGTTGTGGTCTAGACTCTCTCAGTTTTGGGGTTCTCAACCAGGATCTCCAAGTCTAAATTCTGATTTTACAAACGACATTTACGGTACTCAACCTTTGGCAATGGAAGGCGGAGATCCTTATATTCGCGCTTTAATGAGGACGATTACAGCTAGTGAGGCTAACGTTAGCCGTCCTTATCACGTTATTTATGGTGGCAAACTAGTTGACGACCTACAGGAGCATCCTCAGCTTTGTGTCACTATTGTTGCTGGACCCAACAGGGGGAACTGCACTACCGCAGCCGGACGCTATCAAATGCTTGACTTTACCTGGGATCGGACTGCCCAGCAATATCATCCCCAACCCTCTGGCTTTTGGCGCTGGAAAAGCTATAGCTTTGAAGCAAAATATCAGGATGCTGTAGTTCATGCCTGGTTAAGCGATTCTAATGCTTGGTCAACAAATATTCCCGAAATGTTACGCCAAGGGGAGATAAACAGCGTATTGCGCCTGCTTTCAGGTACCTGGACTAGCCTGGGGTATGGAATTGAAACTAATTCAATGAGTAGTCATTTGCCCCAGATTTATCAAAATATGCTGCAGGAAGAACTTGGATAAGTCATCTACAGCTGCTTTAAGCTGATTTTTACGAGAACTATAGAGCTGGACATAAAGTTAGAGTCTGAAAAGTTTCTATATATGGCTTGAGCAGATACAATACTACTGCCTGAAGTTTTAAGTAAATTTCTCGCGCACTATAATAAAGCAGTAATCTGATAGCGAAAAATAATATCTTTGCCTAAAATTATTAAAACTTCAAAAAAACGCTCCAAACAACATACGATAAGGTGGTCGTCAGCATTTTAATTTTGACTTAAGCCTATATATAGTTAGTCAGAAATACATTATTGTGTTATCACTGTGCTTGTTATTCCAGGCAGATAGTATGCATCGTAATTTTTGTTACGGCTAAACTGCTGTTTGTCCAGCATGTTGCTTGATTTTGAGACCAGTTTTATACAGCTATAGTTAACAGTTAATCTAGAGCAAAAAAATGTAGAAAATAAAAAATGAATAACAAATAGTATTTGCTATAAACAAGGCTTTTATATACTTATCGTGAAAACTTACATACCGCTTATTTATTCAGAAAAGGTAAAGAGACCTGATAAGAATTTTTTTTTACTCACGGTATTGGGTGAAGATTTTCTAGTTTTACTTCTGGCTTTTACTTTTTTGAGTTCTCATCTTTTGCAAAACGCAATTGGTCTATTTTTATTGCAAATTTCTTTTTGGTGCATTTACGAAATTGGCTATATAGAAAATGACATTATTGGCGAAAAATTTGAGGACAAAGCGGTTTTGTCATATAACTACAATTCATATCATTACTCATTTCAGCTATGGCAGCCCTGGGTTTGGGCAGCTATCCTCTCTGCTTTAGGAATTGCTATCTTGAGTCAGGATTTAGCGATTGAAGGGGCTAATATTAGTTCTGAACTATTTAATCAATATGATTTTCAATATAGTTTTCAAATGTTTCAAATTTCGAGAGGATTAATTTATTGGTTTTCCTTTCTTCTCGCTTTGAGATTTTTGTTTCATATTTATAATCATATTAATAAACAGAGTCGGGTTTGGTTTTATCTCCTGCTACAGTCCTGTCGCTACTGTGGATATTTAGTTTTATTGACAACTAATACTGTTGGTCTAGTTTTGTTGGTAAGCAAAGTTATAATTCGCTCTGTTCAATATGTTTTATATCGCTACATGGGGGGGAAAGGAAGTGATTGGCCAATGTCCTTCCCGCGTTATTTCTTTTATTTATTAATTTACCTGTTTATTCTAGGTGCGATCGCCTTGAATGAGCGAAATATTGCTCTGGTGTTTAATTATCAGGTATTAGCAATTATTGGCTTCTGTCTAATTCGGGGCGCCAAACATTTCCAGAAGGTATTTTTTCAGCTTAATCACGTTCGTAAAGATAGCTCAAATCGAGTTATTTAGTGAGTATAAATATTCTGTTTGAGAGATATAGCCCCAACAATTTAGCAACTATCTCAAGATTTTTTTTGCTGTAGCTGTTCAACCAGATGATTAAACGGTTGCCAGTCATTTTCCTCACTAATTGACTGCCACACCGATTCAATCAGAGGACGCAATAAAGCCGTTTGAGGATTATGAATCTGAAGGCGATTTTTGATTGATTCCGCTGCTGCCAAAGGCACTTGTCCTAAACACTGATGATAGATACTGCGCCAGCTATCGGTAATGCGATCGCCAAAAGTCGCGTCACGCAAAATTAATGCTTGTGAATCTCGCCAAGTAGGAATGAACTCTTGAGATAGCTCGGCAAAGAAAGCATGATAGCCAATCTCCTCTTCTCTCAATAGAATGAGAGTTCGCTCTAATAACTCTTGAGCCAGCACTCCTAGTTCAGAATCAACAAAACCCAATTTTTGAACCATTAGTCGTTGGTAGGTTTGCTGATATTCAGCATCAAACTCACTCAGTCCCACCTCTAGACTATCTCGCTCGGTAATCATTGCTAAAGGCTTTTGTAATAGCTCTAAATTAAATTTGCAAATATAGGGTTGGTTGCCATAGCTGTAGCGTCCACCATAATCAAAGCTGGCAGCGGTAAATCTCGCGTCATAGTTCGGAATAAAAGCAAAAGGACCATAATCAAAACTTTCTCCTGCGATCGACATATTATCTGTGTTTAGCACCCCATGACAGAAACCGGCTGCCATCCACTGTGCTGCTAACTGAGCTACCCGCAGTACTAGCTGACGATAAAACTCACCGTATTTATCATCATTATCAGGAATATTCGGATAGTAAACGGCGATCGCACTATCGAGAAGTTTAGTAATTAAATCAGGACGCTGAAGGTAGTGCAGCCGTTCAAAAGTGCCAAAGCGAATATGGGACTTACTCAAGCGAACCATAACTGATGAGCGAGTTGGTGACGGTTCGTCTCCACGCCAGAGAGATTCTCCTGTTTCAACTAGGCTTAGACAACGAGATGTATTAACTCCTAGCTGATGTAGCGCTTCAGCTGCTAGAACTTCTCTCACCCCTCCCTTGAGAGTTAATCTTCCGTCTGCACTCCGAGAATAGGGTGTACGACCCGATCCTTTCGTTCCTAGATCATATAGGCTACCGTCTACGCCTCGTACCTGACCGTAGAGAAAACCGCGACCGTCCCCTAAAAAAGGGTTATAAGCACCAAACTGATAGCCATGATAGCGTAGAGCCAAAAAAGGTCTAACTCCCTGAAATTCTCCCCAGGCTTCTACAAAATCGCGATCGCTGATAGATTCTGGTTCTAATCCTAATAGTGGCAACAGGCGATCGTTACGAAAACGCAACAGGCGATCGGGAAACTCCTCCGCAGCAACTATGTCGTAGTAGTCGTCCCCCAAATTTTCCATTACGGGTTCATAATCAAGATTTAGTAGCGGGTTGGAATTACTCGTCATACAGATACGTCTGATGTGTATTAACTTCGTTATAAGTTCTACAGTAAATTTAGTAGCAAATCAATTTCAAGTATTTAGATAACTATGCCAGACCCAATTATGTATCAAGAGGACGGTTATGTTGTTCTCGAAACTAACCAACCAGAACAATTCATGGAGCCAGTCGAACTGAAGGACAAGTTAGCAAAACTGTTACAGCATTCAGATGTGGTTATTCCCAGAGAGTTAGAACAGTTCGAATCTCCAGAATTCCAGGCACAACATTTGCTCGAAAACTACTTTGAGCTAGATATCGGTGCGGATAAATATCTCCAGTGGTATGTTGTACGCCTAGAAAAATAAGGGTCAATCAAACTGTTCAAATAACTATTAGCTCAACAGTCTAATATTATTTTTCTCTAATTAATTCCAGTTTCCAATCAAGGTAAATGAAGACCAAAAATAAGGATGGTCTAGAGTGAGAGAACCTTCAGGGAAATCTTCTGGTAGAGCCAAATCTGCTCCATTAGACAGCTTGACCTGCCGATTATCAACTTTAACATTGCCACCCAGCATTTCTAGTTGAGTCTGACGCAATGCTTCTGCTTTAACTAAAGTAGTTCCCAGCTGATCGTAAAACTCTCCCATTAATGCCAAAGTTCCCAAGTCGCTGACGTACCAAAGACTTGCTAAGGCAGACTTAACACCTGCCTGGACTGCCAAACCAGCAAAACCAAGCTCAGCTTCCTGATCTCCCAATGCAGTTTCACAGGCACTTAAAACTAGCAGTTCAATTGGTGTTGCATCACTATTCCAGCCTAATTCTTCCGATAGCTGCTGTAGCTGAGGTATTTTTAGCTGTTCATCATAAAACTGAATGTACGAGTCACTCAAATCTCCTGCTTTAAACTCTGCATGAGTTCCCAGATGAATAATCGAAAATGGTGCCTCACGACTATTTTGGGCTACAAAGTTAGGAATGGTAAACTGTTCGTTTAAAAACGATTCTCCGCGACGAGGATTACTAACAATAGTTTGTAGTTCAATCGGCATTGTGGGTAAAGCAGCCTGGTTCTCAAACTCGGAGGCTCCCATTGCTAAGATCGAACCCTCATTGGGGCTTACATAGCGAGTGTCTGTTAAACCAAAACTAGGAACCATACCCATGGCATATTTTTCAATTAGGAACTGTTCTCCATCATGAAGTGCTGCAATGGGCAATAATCGTAGTCCTGAATCCATCGAAAAAACCAGAACGTCAATATCATTAGCTTCTAGTTCTGCTTCGATAGGTCTGATGATCACATCGTATAGCTCTTGTGCCGATTTTTTATAATCGCTCTGATTAAGCCTTCTGATATCACTAATTTCTTCCCTAAATTCAGTCGCCGTCGCAATTAAATCTTTACGAGAGGTATCTTTGATTGTTTTGCGGATTGGTACAGCATTAGAATTGGGTAGATCTACACCATTTAGTTCTGATGATGCTAGCAAAGAGCCGTCGGCATTAGCTATGGTCTGTTCTGGCATTACAACAAATGACTCTAGCTGATTCGATTGCAGAGAAATATTGATAAACGCGGGTCTTTGACCAGTTTGTTCAGCTAATTGAGCTAATCTGCGAGAAATATCGTCAACAGAAGGTATGGAACCATAAAGTTCAATTCCCGAAGAATCCATTAATTGAGTTAGCTGGAATTCTTCCTGCATCAAAATTGCTAAATCATTAGGAGCTTCCTGAAATTGAGTCTCGTAAGCTACTCGGTCTAGCTGTCCAATTTCTGCTTCGGAATTTTGTTCTTCCGCAATTTCCTCCTCCTCTTGAGCAACCTCTTCTTCTGTTTCCTCCTGAGCTGTGTCTTCTTCTAGCTCCTCAGCAGTTTCTTCCTGAGCTGTTTCCTCAGTATCAACTTCTTCAACCGCTTCTTCCTGAACTATTTCCTCTTCAGTCGTTTCCTCTGCAACAACTTCTTCCTCAACAGTTTCTTCTTGAGCTATTTCCTGATCAACTTTTTCGACCGTTTCCTCTATGACAACCTCTTCCTCAACAATTTCTTCTTGGGTTGCTTCCTGAGCTGTCTCTGTCTGTTCCTGCTCTACTTCAGCATTCTTCGTTTCTCTAATTTCAGCCTGTTCAATTAGCTCTTCGACGATTTTATTCGGCTCGGCAGCTTCTTCAATTACGCCTGCTTCTACTTGAACCTCGTCACTTGTTTCTAAGGCTGTTTCTGACTGCTCGAAATTTGATGTTTCGCTTTCAACAATTTCAGATTCCGTTGTTGTTGTTTCAGGACTTGCATTGTCAACAATTTCAACTTCATTCTCCTGAGCAGACTCGGGCGAAGAACTGTCTTCAAAAGCCGTAGCCGAATCGTTACTAATATCTGATTCCTGACCTACATCTTGCGTAATTGCATCAGAATTACCTGCAGGAACTTCGTCAACAACTCCCAAGGTTTCTTCAACAATATCTCCCGCGATATTGTCATTCGAATTATCAGCAGTATCCGTTTCATTCACCTCAGGCTCGACTTCTCCCACTACGGGTTCGTCAGGAGTTACTTCAGGTTCGACTTCTCCCACCACGGGTTCATCGGCAGTTACTTCAGGCTCGACCTCTCCCACTACAGGTTCATCGGCAGTTACTTCAGGCTCGACCTCTCCCGCCACGGGTTCATCGGCAGTCACTTCAGGCTCGACTTCTCCCGCTACGGGTTCGTCAGGAGTTACTTCAGGTTCGACTTCTCCCGCTACGGGTTCGTCAGGAGTTACTTCAGGTTCGACTTCTCCCACTAAGGGTTCGTCAGGAGTCACTTCAGGCTCGACTTCTCCCACTACGGGTTCGTCAGGAGTCACTTCAGGCTCGACTTCTCCCGCTACGGGTTCGTCAGGAGTT
>JBCBEA010000067.1:0-11492 GCA_038529195.1 Cyanobacteria bacterium J06600_6 | reverse complement strand
TTCTCTTTCCCTCGCAGCATCGGCTAAATCTTGACGCTTTGCCTGCTCGGCTTTCCCAATTCTGCCATGCCAGGTCTGAATATCATTAGCGATCGCCAATACTCGATCCTGTAGGCTTTTTTCTTCTAGCTGCAGCTTGGCAATTAGTTTAGTAGTGTCCTGTTCCTGTTCTCGTAGCTGTTCTTCTAGCGCCTGCAATTCTAGATGAGGATTATTCTGTAAAAATTCATCTAGTCGCTCTTCTAAAAATTGGTTGATGTCATCAAATAAACCCATCTTCTAGTTCTCAGCTATCTGGCTTGTTTGATTTATTTTAGAACGTTTCACCGACAGAGATAGAGCGAACCTGCCCCTGATGCTCAATTGTTGCTTCCTGATTGCCGACTGATTGTAAAATCCAACCATCACTATGAATTTTTTCCCCCAGCCAGACACGTCTAGTTTTTCCCCGTACCTTAACCAAGGCTGCGGAGCGGTCGCCTCCCAATTCTAACACTCCAATCAAAACATGATTAATTTGGGGCTTACTGGCGATCTCTGTTGTTTGAATCGAATTATTGATGGGTGCTGGAGATGGTAATGGAGGCGGTGCTGGAATAGCTAGAGGAGCTGGTGGTACTGCCTGAGGTACAGGATTACTGCGGGTCAATGTTGATGGAGCATTATTACTAACTTTTGAACTAGGAGTATAAACGGGAACGTAAACTACATCACCTTCCTTCTCCTTTTTGGCTACTCGTTCTCGATCTATTTGAACCAGCGATCGCTCCATATAGTCGAGAAACTCCACCTCAGACTTGGATAGAACTATCTGTTTTCCACCCGAGATTAGGTTTAGGACTTTGCTACCTTGGTCTCCAAATAACCAGTAGCTAACAAATAGACCATAGCTACAGGCAAGAGCAAAAACAATTTTGCCAATCTTTGTGGCGGTAGAAGATGAATGAGAGTCTATTTCTGATGCTAAATAGTTGCTCTCGGAACTAGTTTTGATTATTTCTGCCAAACTCAGGCTGTAGTCTGGCGTTGCCTCATACCAATGGCGATCAATTGTGGCAGTTGCTTCAGAAGAAGTGACCATCGCTCCTGTCTGCGACAAGCTTCCTCCAGAACTTTCGGCTCGCAAAGATGCACTCGGCAGAGATTGTTGGCGCTGCTGAAAACAGAAAGCTCGATCCGTATTAACTTTTCCCAAGCTAGATCGAGAATAAGCCCGATCAATACGAGATAAGTTTAAACTCTCGATAAAAGAAAACTTTTGGATCGCTTGGCGGTGACTTGCATCCCTCAGCATCGGGTACTCAGCAACTAAATTAACCTGTCTAAGATAAGCTGTCTACTTAGGATCTACCATAGTGTTTCCTCCCAGGTTAACTGGCTGATTTCAACTATCTAGGGTATAAACACTGATTTTGACACCCCATCTCAGCCGAGCAAGGCGATGATCATTAGCTGCGGAACGTTTGTTGATAGATCGATTGGTGCAGGAATCATCTCACCACGAAAATCCAAGATCTGTACCAATACTAAATAGGCGATCGCAATAGCGATTGAAATTGCCCCCGTAACTATCGCCAAAATCTTTTTCTTATCCATGAAAACTGATTTATTTTTTTACTTACTGCCTTAACATTGTTTCACACAATAAAAATATCCCCAATCTCTCATTTGAAAGACTGAGGATAGAAATATAGGCACGTCAAATCTTAAGTTTTAATAAACTTGAACCAAGATAATTTTGACCTAGCCGAATACAATTACCAACCTTGTTCTGCTTGAGACAAAACATAAGTTGCTACGTCATCAATTTGGGCGTCAGTCAAACGACCTTTAAATGCAGGCATAGCATTTTTGCCGTTGTTGACCTGATAGGTAATTGCTTCGATGGAATTCATTTCGTACTTTTCTAGAGCATCTTGTTTGAGGGTTTTTTGAGCATTTACTACGTTGTTGCCCCCCGCATGACAGGCTGCACAGTTGGCACTAAAAATTTTTCCGCCACTAGCAGCATCGCCCGCTAAAACAGGACTAGCAAAAGTGAACATTACAGCAGTCAATAAAACAAATAAAGTTGATATAAATCTGGCAAACATGGTTTCTCCTCAAGAATATTCAGTCACAATCGCCGAGGTGATTGTAATTGGCATCTTATGGTCGGATATCCACCCAATATAGTCAAAAGACAGGTCGTAGAACTTCTACACCTCGTCGAACTTCTGTAGTAATATATTTTGTGTAGGAAACAAAGCCTCTCTAAGCTCTAAACTTTCAATTAAAGCGATTGGGTTTTAGATTGGTTGAGCATCCAGATTTTGGCAATAGTCCATTAAAAAAAATAATATAAGTCCAGAGAGAGTTCAACAAAATGACTAAAAGAATCAGCTTGTTATTGTCTGCATTGGTATTAGTAGCATCTACATTTTTCTTCGGTGTAGGTTCCGCTGCAGCAGATACTGTATCCGTAAAAATGGGTACTGATGGCGGCATGCTTAAGTTCGAGCCTGCAACCGTCACCATCAAAGCAGGAGATACAGTTAAATGGGAAAACAACAAAATGTCTCCTCACAACGTTGTTTTTGAAAATGCTGCTGACAAATCCCACAAAAGCCTAGTCTTCTCTCCTGGAGAAGGTTATGAAAGCACTTTCAACGAAGCTGGCGAATACTCCTACTACTGTGAGCCTCATCGCGGTGCGGGTATGGTTGGTAAAGTTGTAGTTCAGTAAGCTAATTCATAGCCCCTAGATGCCGATCAGGGTTTAAACATAGCTAAATAGCTAAAACTTTAAGTAATAGGTAGGAGGGGTGACTCAATGTTGGGTTGCCTCTCTTTTTTTCGGTAATATAAATACTAATCATAAATATTCAAGCTTTTTAAAGATTTATTTTTAGTAATGGTAGATTTATCCCCTGAAGAATTGGCAAGGGCAAAGAAAAATAACCTTTCCCCCGAAAAATACGCCCGCCTCAAGGCAGAATCAAAAGCTCCCTATCGTGGACTGAGAAAGTTCTTTTATCTGGCTTTTGGTGCTTCGGGTTTAATTGGCGCATTTGTGTTTTTAGCTAAACTGGCTGCGGGTCAAGACCTAGCTCGCGATCTGCCTAATTTTGCTCTACAGGTAGGAGTTGTGGCGCTGATGGTCTTCTTGTTTCGGATTGATAAGGCGAAGGATGAGGCAAAAAGCAAAAGGTAAAAATAAAAAAGCGATCGCTTTAAAGTTTCAAGAATAAAAAAGCGATCGCTAGATAATAACTAAACTTCAATTAGCTAATTGATATTATTCTTCTGAATCTTTTCCTGCTTCTACTTTTTCAGGCTCTGCTTCTCCCACATCTTCTTTGAGGGTAGCTAAAACTTTTTCTTCAATCTCTTTGGCAACTTCTGGATTTTCCTGGAGGTAGTTAATGGTATTGTCTCTGCCCTGCCCGACATTATCACCCTGATAGCTATACCAAGCACCTTTACGCACGACAATATCCGACTCTTCAGCCAAATCTAGCAGACAGCCAATAGTCGAAATTCCCTTCCCAAAAATGATGTCAAACTCGGCAATCCGGAAAGGTGGAGCTACCTTGTTTTTAGCTACCTTCACCTTGGCACGAATACCATACATACCCTCGTTACCTTTTTTCAGAGTTTGAATCCGACGAATATCTAAACGTACCGAACAGTAAAACTTGAGAGCATTACCGCCAGTCGTTACTTCAGGATTACCGTAGCTAATCCCAATCTTTTGGCGTAGCTGGTTAAGGAAGATTACCGTCGCTCCCGACTTACCAATATTACCCGCAATTTTTCTGAGGGCTTTACTCATCAAACGAGCCTGCAAACCTACTTGGGTATCTCCCATCTCGCCCTCAATTTCGGCGCGAGGAGTTAATGCTGCTACGGAATCGACTACAACTAAATCTACCGCTGCCGATCGCACTAGCTGATCGACAATTTCTAAACCCGACTCACCATTATCAGGCTGGGCAACGAGCAAATTCTCAATATCTACCCCCAAAGCTGCGGAATAAGTAGGATCAAGAGCATGTTCTGCATCTACAAAGGCAGCTACTCCCCCCTGCTTTTGAATTTCGGCGATCGCATGCAGGGCAAGAGTTGTTTTACCTGAACTTTCTGGACCATAGATCTCAATAATTCTGCCTTTGGGCAATCCTCCCCCCAGGGCAACATCTAAGGTTAAAGCTCCACTGGAAATGGTTTCCACCTTCATTTGAGCTGCATCCCCTAAACGCATAATTGCGCCCTTGCCAAAATTACGCTCGATTTGCTTTAAAACTAGGTTCAGAGCCTTCTCTTTATCGGAGTTATTAGTACTAGAAGTGGAAGTATTTGCGCGTGGTGCCATAGATGCCTCAAGTTATTGGTAGGATGTTGAAAAAATAATGCAGCGTTTTCAGGCTGTTTTTACTAAGAGTTTTTTTATTTGACTGCATTGAGAATCGTTTTGCTAAATGGCTCAAAAGTTAATTTGTCTCCAACACTCTTCGATTCTGTCTAATTCTTATAAAAGGTTTCGATGTTCAGTTTAGCTAAAGTTTCAGAGTGTAGCTAGCTTAGTTTTTTCGATAATTTAGTCGTGATATTACTGCTATTTTGACATTGGTTGATAAAAAAATCAACTATGCAATCAAGCGCTTATCCTAAAGATAGCGAAGGTAGTTGAATTCGCGTCACGCCCAATCAGGATTTAAAGACTCTGGAAAGAATTATGTCAATTTTCTTTACACTGGCAACACGATTAAAACAGGGGTTTACTATCGTATCGATAGATTTTAGCAACGATCTGGCTATTGCTATTTGTGCCTATATTTTGTTCGTCCTGCTATGTGGTTGGCAATCGCAATTTTTGCACTGGATGCCCTCGCCAAAAGAATCAATTTTAAGAATCGTGACAACCTCTTTTATTGCTCCTGCCTTATTAGAGGAAACATTTTTTCGAGCTTTGCTTTTGCCCCATCCAGCGAGTAATACCTCCTCTACAAATTATTTGCTTTGGTCGCTGATTTCCCTGTTACTGTTTATCGTCTATCATCCTCTAAACGCGATGACGGCATTTCCCCAAGGCAAACCAACTTTCTTTGACGCAAGATTTCTAATCTTAGCAACGGCGCTTGGTATTGCTTGTACCACAACTTATTGGCAGACAGGCTCTATTTGGTTGCCGATTATCATTCACTGGCTGACAGTAGTGTTATGGCTATCGTGTTTTGGAGGACTAGATAAATTAGGTTTTAATTTTTCAAAAGAAGCCGAAAATCTAGGGTAGATCAATAATCATTGATGGCAAGTTAAGAAACGTGTGTCTTGCTAGATGGTTGGCGATCGCTTTTTTAGTTCCGACTCACGGAATTATAAGATCTAAAATTTTACTTTTACTAGAGGAAACCGTTCTTTCCAACTGTAAAGGAAACTGCGAAGAGTAAAGCTGTTGAGTAGGATTAGTTCAGGTCTGTGGCTGAGATGGTGGTTTAGGCAAATTGAATAAAAATATTGGAGTCACCGACCAGGTAACTAACACAGCAAAATAAATAATCTCTGGGAACAGAGCAAACCAGTTTGCTGCTAGCAGCCCCCCAAACAGCAAAATGTGTGCTGTAATTGCCCAAACAATACTTGCAATCACTTGTGATTTCGCTGTGGGATTATTTATGAGGATGGCTCTGTAAAAAGCAATAGCTAAAGGAATGAAAAGTACAATCGCGGTTAGTAGACCTGGATTATAGGAATGTTTAAATACTCCAGACATCACATGGCTAAAAGCGTTGACAAGAGTCATCCCAGCCATAGCCAGCGATGGAAACAAATGTTCTGGGCTGCGCCAGATAGCAATTACGCCAACAAGCCAGACAAGAGACGTATTGATGACGAAAATTGACTCAGGGGTTAACGGCATTGCACTTGTGTTCTCAGCATGTAGTAAAGCCAATAGTAATGCATTGAAATAGTCGTAAAAGGCATATTGATTTCCCAACAAATCGACCCAGTGTTCTTCAGTCTGATGAATGATGTAGGCGATAAGCAGCAGTACCGAGATAAACTTTGGATCGAAAAGTGTTAATCTTTTTTCTTCAGTTCTACTTGAAAAATACATGAACAAAAGACATGGAGCGATATAAACTCCAACCTTCATCCAGCTTTCCACTAAAAAGTTGTATTGCCCCAAAGGAGCCCAAAGCAGGACAAATAAAAAACAGAGGTTTATGAAGGAAATCCTTGAATTGTTCATTTTCTATTTTTTCAAAAAATCTGAAAATTTATCTGGCAGCCTTGGTCACTTAGCGATAAGACAAACCCTCGCTACTAAATAGACAGCTCTTGAAGCAGAGCTTGTAAGTCAGTTTGGAATTCCCTGTTCAATGCTAAGGATGGATTGGATTTTCGGCGTCCATTGCTAATAAATAAACCAGATTCTCCATAAGTCACCGCCGCTTTCAAGCTTTGTATGATTTTCATTGCTTGGCGATCTGGTACTTTAAATAGCAGAGGAGACAGTAGGCGCAGAAGAAAAGGCATCCCTGTGCTTTCTTGAGTCATGGGGCTTTTGGTCGCACCAGGGTCAACGGAGTAGATCAGAATGTTCTCTTTCATTAGATCATCTTTCAGGAAACAAGTTACTGCTGTTACTGCCAGTTTTGATTTGGCATAGGCATCAAACAGCCCATTAATTTTCTCCGGGTTGCGCAGTTGTGCTATGTCAATTTCCTTGACAGAGTTTATGGCACTTGATGAAAAGTTGACGATCATTGATCGATTGCTATCCGATGCTCCTACCCTTAGTTGAGGTCGTAGTCCCTGAATCAACAGATAAGGAGCCAGAGCGTTCAGGGCAAAATGCCCTTCTACACCCTGCGGACTCATGATTCGCTGATCGGTCAAAAGTCCCGAAATATTGAAAAGCGAATCAATCTGAGGATATGTCGAGACAATCTTGCCGACAACATCCTTGATCTGATCCGTGTCCATTAAATCGGCAATCCATCCGTCAAATCGCTGTTCAGGAAATAACTCATGGAGTTGGGCAAGTTGAGCATCGGATTTTTCTTTTGATCGGTTGATTAGCACCAGATTCCATCCTGCTTGCGCTAGAAGTTTTGTAAGCTCAGTGCCGATCCCGCCTGTCGATCCAGTTAATACTGCGATTTTGTTATTTAACATAGATATATTTCCCCCTACTTATTGACAATCTTACTTTCTAATTTCATAATCTTATTTTCTCTATTGTGAACTAGAAGCTATATCGGGCAGAGGTTTCCAGTCGTACACCCGAACCACTCTCTCCACCGAAAGTCATTTGATCGGCATAGATCACGTCAATACCAAACGTGATATCTTCTATCGGTGTCAAAAAAAAGTTGATATTGGTATAAAGACCATTCTCAAACGTATCAGAGCTAGCACTACTGGGTAAGTCAAGGTCTACAAAACCCACGATAAGATTAGATCGAAAAAGATCGCTCCACCAATGCTGGTAGGCTAAGTAGCCAGAGACTGAACTAATAGTGTCAAGAGTCCCGTCTGTATCGACAATTCCGTCAAGACCTGCACCTGCTAAAGTGGGTTGGTAGCGAGTAATGCCTTGTCCGGCTTGCACTTGAAAAGCAATATTATCTCGCTCCCCAAGGAATCGAAGTGGAATGCGGCTGGATAGATTGCCTCCGACCACAAATTCCTCATCGTCTGTAGAATTCAGTTTCCGTAGTATTCCCGCAACACGAACATGCCCCCAAGATCGCTTAAATTGGACATGACTAATTAAATCGGGAAACGACTCAGAAGCAAAGCTATTATCCGGACCAGATAGGTCTCCCTCTGGATTTTCAACTGCCAGACCGTATTTCCAGCCAGTATCCGTTTCATTTGCCCATTGGATGCCAGGTTGACGAATGTTTGGCGCGCCCACTGGGGAGACACCGCTCTGTTCGGGTAAGGCTTGAATGTCAGCAAAACTTGTCCACCATTGACCAATGGAGAAATTGCTAAATTGGACAACAGCATGGCGAAGCCGAAACTGAAAACTAGAGCCAAATTCGTTACCACCACTAGCGAAATCGCCTTCGATAAAGGTGCGGATAGGGAAACGCTTTGTGTTGCGCCGAAAATCAAAATTGAGCCTGCTATTCTGAGCAAAAAACTTTAACTGATCAGTCCCATCTTCTTCTGAGCCATCAAGGGGGATAGTGCGATTGAATACCCCAGTGTCACGACCTAGACTGTCGAAATCATAAATTCCCTGAAGTCTAACAAAACCACCAATGCGAAAAGACGTATTTGTACCAGGAATATTAATCGAGCCGGGGAAGTCGCCAGTCGTTACAATTGCATCATCAGGAAATCTCCCATCTGGCAAAGGAGATTTTGGATTGTCTGGTTTTTCTGCGACCTCAGGCGTGTCTGACTGCCCTTCGACATCAGCGGAAATGTTGACGACTGGAACGCTATTCGGAATCTGTGTATCATCATTAGCACTGAGATCTTCAAGCTGACGCTGCATCGCTTCGATTTCTACTTCCTGGCGAAGAATTTCTTCATTTTGGTGAATAATCGTATTCTCTAATAATTCTAATTTTTGGCGCAAAGCTTCAATCTCAGGGGCAGTAGATTGTGCCATTACCTGTTGTCTAGTAGACATTACAGAAGCTATAGCTAGCAATGAACATGCCCAAACACGTGTTTTCACTTTCATCTAATGCATCCTTTCAAGCTTCAGGAGTAGCAAGTTTTTTAGGCTAGTTTTCTGTGAATTCTCAGAAAAATTTGTTCGGTTGCAATCATAGAGAGAACAACGACAATAAAAGCAAGATTTCCATTAGCTGCTCCTGAAAAAACGACTCTCTCACCAAACAGAAAATTAATACCACTGATGAGAACTAACTTAGAACCAACTTTAGCTAGTACTAAACAAAACACTTTGAGCAATATCACTCCAAAACCACTTTTTCCCTTAAAAAAAACAGATACTTTGTCAAACGCATACGTTGTAAATGTCAACGCAACTTGAACGAGCAGTGCTATCAGCAAAAGAACAGTGAAAGAATCAATAGACACATATTGCCAATATTCTTCAATCAGTCCAATGACCGTTAAACTGAGTAGAATTCCAATCAAATGACGCGTAAAAAATTTTTGCTTGCTAGTCGGAATGAAAACTTCAGAGTTTCTGGATGAAGCCATTATTGCTCATGTAATTGATAGTTAGAGAGCTGACAAGCAGCTCTGGATGAAGCCATTTGCTGCCAAGCATTAGTGATGATTTCAGAATTGGCAGCTATATCTCATTTGCTCTGGCTAGATACAGAATTTAGGTAGACTGAGCCTTCATTTTTCCTTAATTTCTTTACTCAAAGCGATATATTTTTCTACATCATCAGATGTCGCTGGGACAGCATCTTTCCTGTCACCCAAGGCAGGGGAAAATTCCCGTGAGTTGCAGGCAAACTCAAGCATAATGCCATCAGGGTCTTGAAAGAAAATAGAACGCATCCAAACCCCTTCATGAAATTTGTCTGATACCTGTGCAGGTGAAGTGTCATGATTGAAGATTGGGGTAGCATTTACTCCTTTCGCAATTAGCTTCTCATAATATTCTTCTATCTTTTCTGGAGCCACATTAAAAGCAAAGTGGTTCATCGATCCGTGTGAAGATACAGATACCTCGTTACCTTGCTCCATATCGAAGACTGATTGAGGATTAGAAATCCCAATTTCTCGTTCTGAAGCATCAGGAAACCAAAAAAAGGCGAAGCACTCTTCCCCTCCTATGCTGAAAAAGAAGTGTTGACCACCACCAGCAGGTAGCTCAAGGGTTCTTGTTAACTCCATGCCCAACACATTGGTGTAGAAATCCACCGTTCGCTGCATGTCTTTACAAACCATGGCGATATGGTTGAGTCCGAGAATTTCAAATTCTGAGTTTGTATTTTTCATCGATCTACTTCTTTCAAATGCTTTAAACAATAAAATCTTGAGTTACTTGTAAGACCAACTCCATCCTTGAGAAACCGAGATTAGTTTGGAGCGATCGAGTGACGGAGTCAAGTGAGTTTTCCTGCCATTCCTGTTAGTTGAATTTCCAATGTTTATATTTACATGCTGCAAAAATATTGTAAATTCTATTAATATACACATTGGATGTGCGTTTTTGCAGAGGTATCTTAATGGATAATTGGAGTGAAGTCAGAACGGCTTATCACGTCGCACGCTTGGGAACTGTCAGTGCCGCTGCCAAGTATCTGGGAGTCCACCGAGCAACAGTTATTCGTCATATCGATGCATTAGAAACAGAATTGGGTAAAAAGGTTTTTCTGCGTCACTTACAGGGATATACGCCAACAGAAGTAGGATTAGATTTGATGCGTGTAGCTAAGACCACCGATGAACAATTTAGCCAACTTCTAGGGCGGACAAAGGGATCTACCGTAGAATTATCTGGTGAATTTACTGTTACATCCTTGTATATCTTCGCACCTATGTTGATTCCAGTTCTGAATGCCTTTCAGGCAGAACATCCGAACATTGTTGTTCGCTATATGGTAAGCGATCGCTTGTTTCGACTGGACTATGGAGAAGCTCATGTTGCTATACGCGTTGGCAATAAGCCCGATCACCCTAATCTTGTCGTACAGCCTTTTACTAAACTCAAAATGGGACTATATGCGAGCAAAGATTATATTTTGCGTAGAGGAATACCTCAAACCGCTGATGATTTTATAAACCATAATTTTGTAGGACATGCCAATCCAAAGTTTCAATCGCCGTTTAATGCCTGGATGCGAAATAATATTCCAGAAACTTCTATTGTTTTCCAAAGTAATAGTCATCATGTATTGGATGATGCAATACTATCAGGGACAGGCATCGGTTTCTTTACAACTTATCGGGCAAACCAACACTCTAATTTAATTGAAATCTGGCCACATCAAAATAAATGGGACGTACAGTCTTGGCTGATAACTCATGTTGATTTGCATCATATGGCTAAAGTTCAAGCCTTTCTCAAATTATTGGATAGAACTCAATTCCAACTGAGTAGTCAATAAATTTAAGTAAAAAAAGAAAATTTAGAATGCGAGAATTTATGACTTCCACAATAAATGATAACAAGCTAGATAGTAAAAATCTTAATTAGATTGACTTTTTACTAAACAAATCCACAATTTGATTAGAATGTTTTTTGTTCTTGGAAAATAATTTTATTTTTTAAGTAATATTATTGTAGTAGTTTTCAACGAAGTGTCCGAAATATTATGACTTAATAGATACTCTAAAACTCTATCAATATAGTGTCTGTTAAATCGTTTTCGTAGTGTTAGTAGACAACAGAGTCGATGAAATGGTTAACAGTTAAATTGATGTTCATCAACTGCAATATTGATTCGACAAATCCCTGAGCTTGTCTTCCTGCCAAAGAAAAAAGGCTTTTTACAGTACTCATTGTCGCGATCGCGACGTCATTGTAAGTTTTTGATGCTCCTCTCTTTCCTGTC